>DQED01000083.1 GCA_003525525.1 Desulfovibrio sp. | reverse complement strand
CTGCCCGAAGTCTTCATGCGCATCCGCGAGGTGTTGAGCGACCCGGATTCCACGGTGGAGGAGGCGGCTGCTGTCATCGGCAAGGATCCGAGCCTGACGGCCAAGCTCCTCAAGCTCGTCAACAGCGCCTTCTACGCCCGCACCATGCGCGTTTCGGGCGGACTGCCGCCGGGTCCCGTGGACTCCCTGACCCGGGCGGTCATGCTGCTCGGGCTCAACCAGCTCTCCACCCTGGCCATGGGCGTGTCCGTGCTGCCGCTTTTCAAGGACATCCCGACGCAGTGCATCGATATGCGGCAATTCTGGCGGCACAGCGTGGGCGTGGGCCTCGTGGCCAAGATCCTGGCCACGCACCAGGGCGACCCGAGCCCGGAGCGCTTTTTCGTGGCCGGTCTGCTCCACGACATCGGCCGGCTCGTGCTGTTCAAGCAGCAGCCCGCCGCGGCCGCGGCCACCCTGCACCGCGCCGCCGCCACGGGATGCCTGCTCGTCGATGCGGAACGGGAGACGCTCGGCTTCGACCACGCCGCGCTCGGGGGGCTGCTCCTGCGCAAATGGCGGTTTCCCGAAAGCCTGGAACAGGCCGTCTGGCGGCACCACGACCCGGCATCCGGCGACGAACCCATGGAAGCGGCGCTGATCGGCGTGGCGGACATGATCGCCGGGGCGACGCTTTCCGGCAGCAGCGGCGAACGCCTCGTGCCGCGCTTCGAGCCCGAAGCCTGGCGCATCGCCGCCATCGACGCCCGGGAACTGCCGGAACTCGTGGCCATGGCCGAGTCCCACCTCGACGTGGTGTGCGCCATGTTCGCCTGACGCCGGCCGCCGCGACGACGCACAACACCCCAGCATGGCGAACGCCCAGGGGAGCGACATGGATACGTGCGCGCAGCACCTGCTCCTGCAGACAACACAGGCCGAGGCGCTCAAAACCCGGTCCCTTTCCTTCAAATCCCTGAGCCTCTCCCCACGGCAGCAGGCGCTGCTCGAGCTGCTGCTTTCCGGGGCGCTTTCCCCGCTGACCGGATACATGGGCCGCGCCGACGCCGAGTCCGTGCTCGAAAGCCTGCGCCTGGCCGACGGCCGGCTCTTCCCCATGCCCCTAAGCCTCGATGCGCCGGCCGACCTGGCCGCAAGCCTCGTTCCCGGTGAAAATCTCGCCCTGCGCGACCAGGAAGGGTTCATGCTCGCCGTGCTCACCGTGGGCGAATGCTGGCAGGCCGACACGCGACGGGAAGCGGCGGCCGTCTTCGGCCTTTCGGACATCGACCGCCACCCCGGGGCCATGGCCTACGTCCGGGAAACCGGCCCCTGGCGCATCGGCGGCGCGGTTGCGGGCATCGCGCTGCCGCCCCATGCCGATTTTCCGGAGCTGCGGCGCACGCCTGCCGCCGTGCGGGCCCTTTTCCGCCAGCGCGGCTGGCGGCGGGTGCTCGGCTTCCAGGCGCACGCCCTGCTCCACAACCGCCAGCGCGCCATGCTGCGCCAGGCGGCGGCGGGCATCGAAGGCAGCATCCTGCTGCTGCGTCCGGCCGGCGACGCCCTGGCCGGCGGAGCGGCCCATTTCGCCGGAGTGCGCTGCGCAGGCCTGTTCGCCAAAAGCTTTCCCGAAAACATGCTGCTGCTCAGCCTGCTGCCCCTGTCGTCGCTCCAGGCCGGTCCCCGCCAGGCGCTCTTCGAAGCCGTCATCCAGCGCAACCACGGCTGCACGCACACCCTCGTCGGCGTGCATCACGCCGACCCCTTTGCCGCAGACGGCACGCCGCTCTACCCCCCCGGAAAGGCGCAACAACTCGTGGCCGACAGCGAAGCCGACACCGGCATCGCCATGGTCCCGGAAACCGCCATGGACTATGTGGAGGAAAAGGCGCAATACGTGCCGCGCGCAAGCGTCGCGCCCGGCATGACGGTCAGGGACATCGCGCCGGCGGAATGCACGCGCCGCCTGGAATTCGGCCTGGACATCCCGGACTGGTTCACTCCGCCGGAAATCGCGGCCGAACTGCGCGCCGTGTTTCCGCCGCGCTCCCGCCAGGGATTCACCATCTTCATGACCGGGCTCTCCGGCGCGGGCAAATCCACCCTGGCCAAAATCCTCTACGTCAAGTTCATGGAACTGCGCAGCCGGCCGGTCACGCTCCTCGACGGCGACATCGTGCGCCGCCACCTCTCCAGCGAACTGACCTTCACCAAGGAACACCGCGATCTCAACATCACACGCATCGGATTCGTAGCCAGCGAGATCACCAAAAACGGCGGCATCGCCCTGTGCGCCCCCATCGCGCCCTACGCCAGCGCCCGCGCCGCGGCGCGCGCCCTGGTCGCGCCCCACGGCGGCTTCGTGGAACTGCACGTGGCGACGCCTCTCGATGTATGCGAACGACGCGACCGCAAAGGGCTCTACGCCAAGGCCCGCGCCGGCGTCGTCAAAGGCGTCACCGGCATCGACGACCCCTACGAAGCCCCCGAACGCCCCGAAATCCGCCTGGACACCACGCGCCTCACCCCCGAACAGGCCGCCCAGGAAGTGCTGCTCTACCTCGAACGCGAAGGGTATCTCGCATAGGGAGATACGGCAGGGGCGCTGCCCCAGGCCCTGCCAGGGCGCTGCCCTGGACCCGCCCGGGGGGAGTCACTCCCCCCGGGCGGCGTCGTGGGTCGGCACAACGAAGATGCGGCCGGGCTGGTGCAGGCCTGGGGGCATACTGGCGACACTAAAACGCGTACTGTTTCGGGGGATTCCCACTGAAGTCGAAAATGACGGCCCTCCCGTGATCGACGCTGAACACGGTAAACTCCGGATTGTCCGCCGCGCCGTAAATCGAACGCACAAGACCGTTGTTCTCGATGATGCGGCGCTTCACCGCCATGTCGTCATCAAGATTGGCCTGGCCCAACAGGCGCAACGTGGCCATGTCTTTGGCGGTGCTCGCCAGCTCGAGCCTCGGATCGGCTTGCAGCTGGGCAAAAACCTCCTTGTGCCGCGCCGTGCAAAACCACAAGCGGCCGTCCTGCTCGAACTGAAACTGGAAGGGACGCACACGCGCCTGTCCCTTGTCCGACGTGGCGATGAAAACCGTGCTGTTGGCCGTCAGGAAATCAATGATCTCACGCATGGGAACCTCCATATTTTGTTCTACATAGAACAGTTTGCTCAAAAAAAATCAGCCCAGATTGACCAGAATCCGCTCCAACCCCTGCACCAGCACTTCCCGTTGCCCTTGTTCCATGTCGCCCCAGACCCGCGAAAGCAGCATGCGCGATATGGCGCCGAAATCCTCCCGAAAGGCCTCCCCCTTGGCGGTGAGGGCGATCATGGAGACGCGCGAATCCCCGGGCGAAACGGTCCGTTGAACGTACCCGGCCTGCTCCAGTTTCCTGACGAGCACGGTCAGCGTGTTTTTCTTCCTGCCGATGGCCTGGGCCAGCGCTCCCATGGGCAGTTCGCCCCGGTCGTACAGGACGGCAAGAATCGCGCCGTGCGACGGCGCAAGGTCCGGGTGCCCCAAGCGCGCCAATTCCGAGACGAGCAGCGCATTGGCGGATTCCCGAATCCGGCTGACAAGGGCGATCACGTGTTCCGTTTGCATGGGACGCATTTAGTTCTACATCGAACATTTGTCAAGCCCCAATCCCGACCAGCGCCCCGACGCAGGGACGCGGTACGCGCAGGACAAGCCTCCAAGGCCAGGCCAGACATGGAAAACAAAAAAGGCGGGAGAAAACTCCCGCAGCTTCCCAATCCCCCGTCGGGAAGGTCCAGGAGGGGATCATCCCCTCCTGGCCGCCGGAGGCATCTTCCTTCTTTCTTCCCTACTTCCCTAATTCAAATCACGCCGCGAGCGCGCGTACGCCGAGGCCTTGGCCTGGGCGGCCTGGCGGTGTTTTTCCTCGGCCTTGGCCAGGCGGCGCAGGACGTCTGCGGCAAGGTCGCTGCCGTCCTCGCCGGGCGGCAGATCGCAGGCGGCGAGGTCCTCGGCCATCTGCTTCTCCATGCGTTCGGATTCGAGGAACATGACGTAGGCCAGGGCCATGGCGGCCTCGTTCTCCCCGCTGCCGTCGCAAAGCAGGCTGATCTGGTCCAGGGGCACGGTTTCGAAGAGCCGGTCCACGAACATGCCGATCCATTTCTCGGTCAGTTGCGGCAACAGGCGCGGCGTTTTTTCGACGATGATCCTGGCGGCTTCCGGGCTGATGCCGGGCCGGGACAACCCGACGAAGGCGGTCAGGGCCTCGGCGCGGCCGGCGTCGCCGGTGCGGGCGACGCGGCGCAGGAGCGTCCGGCGGACGGTTTCGCGCAAGGTTTCGGGCGCGGCGCTCATGGGTTGGTATCCTTGTCCGCGTCGGATTCGCCGGGCGGCAGCACGTCGATGACGCGGCCGGGCAGCGCGGGCTGTTCGCCGATGACGCGGCCGTCGGCGGCGATGTGCTTGCGACCGTCGACGATGACGATGCCGGTGCGTTCGAGCACCTCCCTGCGGAAGGCGTATTCCTCCTGCATGCGCCGGGTCTTGTAAATGAACCACATGCGCACGAGGTAGCTCAGGCACCAGGCCGCGACGAGCCCGAGCATGACCCAGGGGGCGATGACCTCGACGTGGTCGCCGATGCGCAGGAGCATCTGGATGACGGCGTCGAGGTAATACAGCGCCACGCCGAGCAGGATCATGCCACCGAGCAGGATCACGGTGGGCAGGCCGCGCGAAAGGCTGACGAGGCGTCGCAGCCGCTCCGGCATGTAGCGCAGGTGTTCCTCGTCCATGGCCGGTTCGCCCTTAAAAAAGCGGGTGAACCCCATGCCGATGATGTTGACGACGAACATGATGGCCACGGGCGCGAGGATGAGCGCCACGCCGTAGGGGATCCAGGGGAAACGGAACTGGACGGTGCCGTCGGGAAGTTTCTGGGAGTTGATGATGCCGTAACACACTGCGGCGATGGTGACGGCGAATTCCACCAGGATGACCCCGATGGAGAGGAAGGTCAGGAGGTTCTTTTTTTCCTTGTCGGAAAGGGGCATGCCGAAGCCGCCCAGGGAGGCCGCGCCGCCCTTGGCTTCGCTGGTCTCGTTGCCTTGCGGGTTATCCATAAGAGGGTCTCTTCTACCTTGCCGGACGTGCGGGCCGCCGTAGCCGAAGCATGGTGCCGCGTCCCGCCGTCTTGGGGGGGACGCCGGCCACGGCGGGGACGAGGTTTCGGGGAAGACCGGGGATGGGAACGGGCGCTTGTACCGCGCGGCCGGCCCCGAGGGACGGCGCGGGGCGGGCGGTCCTGCCTTGAAAAGAAGGGACGCCCCGGGGCCAAGGCCAGCCGGGACGCCAGGGCAATCCGATCCAGACGGCGTCTTCACTCCACCGGGGCGCCAAGCAACGACATCCCAGCCACAACTCCAGGTAAGGGTTAACCGGCCGGAAGGCAAGCCCCATCACGCATGCCGCGGGGCACAGGGACCGGGAACGCCAGCCTTTTCGCATTGTCAGGGCAGGCGCTATTTTCCATGTTCGCCGGAATCGGCCGGGAACGCGTCTTCATCGTCCCTTCAACCTGCACACGGATTCCAGACATGCCAAGCCGACGCGCCTTGTGCGCCCTGTTTCTCGGGGGCCTCGCGGCTGTTGCCGCTCCTTCCTGGGCACAGCCCTCTGCCGACGACGGCACCTACACCATCCAGCGCGGGGATACGTTAAGCGGCATCGCCCGCAGGCTCGGCGTCAGCACCGAAGCGATCCAGCAGGCCAACGACCTCACCCATCCGGACCGCCTGTCCGCCGGGCATGTCCTGCGCCTGCCCGCCGCAGCACGGCCGCCGGCGGCCCCCA
>DQED01000338.1:3703-3946 GCA_003525525.1 Desulfovibrio sp. | reverse complement strand
TGCGGTAGCGGCTGAAAAGCGCGGCCGTGTCCAACGCGCCGCAGCGCCCGTCCGTCCCGGCGGCAAGGGCCGGCGCACGGCCATGCCGGGCCAGCACGCGGCGCACGGCCTCGAAAAAAAGCTCCACGTCGATGGGTTTGACGATGTAGTCGTCAAGCCCCGCCGCCAGGAAACGCTCGCGCTCGTGGTCCAGGGCGTAGGCGGAAAGGCCGATCACGGGCACGGCAGGGTCGATGCCCATAT
>DQED01000338.1:0-3665 GCA_003525525.1 Desulfovibrio sp. | reverse complement strand
ATGTCCATGAGCACCACGTCCACCGGGGACGCGGCCAGGCATTCCAGGGCGGCCCGGCCGTTCTCGGCGGCGACGATCCGATGTCCCCGGCTCTCCAGGAGGTCGGTGGCGAAGATGCGGTTGATCCGGTTGTCCTCGACCAGCAGGATGGAAAGCGGCGGCAGCGCGCCCGTGCGCGACGGCAGGACCGGCTCCTTTGGCCGGGACGCGGGCGCGGCCACGGTGAAGGGACATTCGAGCCAGAAGGAACTGCCCTGCCCGGGCACGCTTTCCATGCGGACCTCGCCGCCCATGAGCCCGGCCAGCAAACGGCAGATGGCCAGCCCCAGCCCGGTTCCGGCCTGCCGTTTGGTCAGGCCCCCGTCCACCTGGGTGAAGCTCTCGAAAATGGCGTCCTGCTGGTCGGCGGGGATGCCCACGCCGGTATCGCTCACGGTCAGGCGCAGCACCACGCGCCGTCCCTCGCCGGCGGGCCCGACGATATCGCCGATGCGGCCGGCCCGGAGCGTCACGCCGCCCTGGTCGGTGTACTTGACGGCGTTGTTGACGAGGTTGCGCAGCACCTGGCGCAGGCGCAGGCCGTCGCCCCGGATGTCGCGGGGCACGTCGGGCGCGATTTCCAGGGCCAGGGACAGGCCCTTGTCCCGGGCGAGCACCTCCTGCTCCTTGAGCACCGCCTCCAGGCAGGCGTGCAGGTCGAAGGACTCGGCCTTGAGCTCCATGCGCCCGGCCTCGATCTTGGAGTAGTCGAGGATGTCGTTTATTAGCGAAAGCAGCGTGGCCGCGGATTCCTCGACCACGGCCAGGCGCTCGCGCTGGCGCGCCTCGAGGCTGTCGCCGCGCATGAGCTGGACGTAGCCGAGCACGGCATTGAGCGGCGTGCGGATCTCGTGGCTCATGTTGGCCAGAAATGCGCCCTTGGCCCGGCTGGCCGCCTCGGCGCGCTCGAGGGCGGCGGCCAGTTCCGCCTCCAGCTTGCGCCCGGCCGTGACGTCGCGCACGATCTCGACAATGGCCCGCACCGCGCCGTCGTCGCCGAAGAGCGGATAACAGAAAAGCTCGACCCAGCCGCTTTGCCGGTCGTCGACGACCCGCGGCACCACGCTCATGGCGAGCTTGCGCGTGGCCAGGGCCCGCAGCGACGGGCAGTCCTTGCAGGGCGTGTCCAGCCCCTGGAACACCTCGTGGCAGCTGCGGCCGACGAGTTCCCCTTCCCCGGCATACAGGCTGCGCATGGCGCGGTTGACCGACAGCACGGTCATGTCCGGCGACAGCACGCACACGCCATCGCCCACGGCGGACAGGACCGTGTCGAGAAACTGCGCGTCGTCGCGCTGCCGGGCCAGCGCCCGGTCCCTCTCGGCCTGCGCCGTTTCGAGCTCGCGGGCAAGACGCGCCGCATCCTCCTCCAGGTCCGCACGCAGCGCAGCGGCGGCGGCCTCGGCCCGACGGCGGTCGGTCACGTCCAGGGCGACGCCGACCAGCCCATAGGTCTCGCCCGTTTCCGCGTCGCGCACGCAGGCCTTGTACAGACGGATGTGCCGCTCCCCGCTGGCCACGGCCAGCGTGGCTTCGTAGACCTGCCTGCCGCCGCGGGCCAGCAGTTGCGCATCGAGGGCCGCATAGGCGGCGGCTTCCCTGTCCTCAAAGACCTCTTCGAAACACTTGCCGACGAGATGTTCGCGCGGCACCGAAACCAGGGATTCGAAGGCCTGGTTGCAGCCGCTGTAGCGCCGGTCGGCGCTTTTGGAATACACGGGAACCGGCAGAGCATCGAGCAGCGTCCGGGCGAGCAGGGCCTCGCCGCGCAGCTTGTGCTGGGCGCGGCGGCGCGCCGTGACGTCGCGGCCGACGCACTGGTACTCGAGCACCTTGCCGGCGGCGTCGAAAATGGCCCGGCAGGTCCAGCGCTGGTAACGCTCCCGCCCGTCCGGGCGGCGCACGCGGTGCTCGAACCCCGTGGTCGGCCGCGAGGGGCAAATCGCCCGCATCCTGGCCTGACGCAGGGCCGCGTCCTCCTCCGGCACGTCGGGCTGGAAATTCTCCGCCACGCAGCGTTCGGGCGTGCGTCCGTAGTAGCGGGCAAAGGCGGTGTTGACGAACAGGAGGCGCATGTCCGCGTCGAGGCGGCAAATGAGCTCGGTCTGGTGCTCGACGATGGAGCGGTAGCCGTTGTCCCCCCCGCGCCCGGCGTCGCTTGCGCCCGCAGCGGGGACGGCGCACGTCCCTTCCAGGTAGCGGGGACCGCCCAGGGCGTCGCGTTTGACGCGCAGCGAGCAGAAAAGCCGCGTCGCCGTGCCGTCCTGGGCAAAGGCGCGCGTCTCGAAGGCGACGGGCCCGGGCTCGGCCAGCGCCCGCACGAGCAGGTCCCGGCGCTCGGCCACGTCCAGGCGCAGGGGATGGGAAGGATTTCGCGCCTGGCGCAGGAAATCGGCCACATCCCGGTAGCCCAGAAGCCGGGCCAGGGTCTTGTTGGCGGCAAGGGGCCGTCCCGAAGGGTCCAGGCGGAACAGGCCGGGCGCGGCATTGTCGTAGAGGTCGTGGTAGAGTTCCGCGCGTTCGCGCAGGGCCGCGCCTTCTGTTTCGGCAAGGACCACGGACAGGGACCGCGCCACGTCGGTCCAGGCGAGCAGCCCGACCAGATAGCCGGCGGCGTCTGTGACGGCGAGCCGGCCCGCCCCGGCCCCATCCATGCCCCGCACGGCCTCGGTCAGGGCCAGTTGCGGCGAGATGGCCACGACGGGCACGCGCATGACCGCCGCAACCGGCGCATCCTGGACGTCCTCGCCCCCGGCGAGCAGGGCCACGGCGTCACGGGCCGTGAACATGCCGCGCGGCTTGTCGGCTTCGACCACCACCACTCCGCCCACGCCCATGCGCACCATGCGGTCGAGCACGGTGCGCAGCATCTCCCCGGGACCTGCCGTGACCACGGCCCGGGCCATGGCGCTGGCCACGCTGCGGCCGCACAGTTCGTCGAGCCCGGCGCACAGCCGCGCCACGTGAAAAGGCGCCAGGATGCCGACGGCCTTTCCCGTGGCGTCCACCACGGCCAGCCGGCGCGACGGCGCGGCCAGGAGATGCCGCACGGCCGCCGGCAGGACGTCGCCGTCCGGGGTGACGGCCACGGGTTCCATGAGATCGCGCACGGCCAGGTGCGCGGCCTTCTCCGGGGCCTGGACGAGCACCCGCGTCAGCCCGCGGGTGGTGACCACGCCCAGAGGCCGGCCGGCGTCGAGGACAAGGGCTTCGCCGGAGCCGGCGTCGAGAAGGGTCCGGGCGGCGGTGGCGGCAGTGGTCCACAGACCGAGCGTCAGCGGCGCAGCGGGCGGGAGATCGCGCAGCAGGGTTTCGCAGAGATTGCCCATGGCCATGGCTCCAGGCTTCCGGTACTGCTTTCACCCCTTCCGGAAGACCGCATCGATTTACCTATACTTGAAAACGGGAACGGTTTTTTTTATAATCGAAAAGAAACAGTCCGGCCAGCAACAATTTCAGCGCAGCCCGACCAGCCGGCGCAGCCGCTCGGCCACGACACCGTAATTGACCGCCCGGTCGTGCTCGGCGCGCACATACCGGGCCGCCGCCTCGCCCATGGCGCGCCGCAGGGCCTTGTCGTCGAGCAGCCGCGCCAGGGCGTCGCCGTAGGCCGCGGCGTCGCCCGG
>DQED01000449.1:8992-15239 GCA_003525525.1 Desulfovibrio sp. | reverse complement strand
TCGGCCCAGTCGTCGGCCACGGCGCGCAACATCGCGCGCACGATGCCGACCGGCGCGGCGTCGCCCTGCACCAGCGTCGGATAGACGCGCACGGCCGCGCCATACCCCCGCTCGCGGCCGATGCGGATGAAATCGCGCACCGCCGCGCCCGTCGGCGCGGTGACCACGGCGACCCGCGTCGGATGGCGCGGCAACGACCGCTTGCGCTCCTGATCGAAATAGCCCTTGGCGGCCAGGTCCTTCTTGAGGGCTTCAAACTCCTGCCACAGCCGCCCTTCCCCCACTTCCTGGACCAGTTCGGCCACCAATTGGTAACTACCGCGCGGCGCGTACACCGTCAGCCGGCCGGCGACCATGACCTCCATGCCGTCGGCAAGCGTTTCGGCCAGCGACTGCTCGTACACCTCGCCCGTCAGCGGATCGTAGCGCCCGCCGCCGGCTAACGCCTTGCCGCCCTGCGCGCCCTTAAACCAGACCACGGCCAACGACGCGTCGGCATCGCGCAGCGAGAAATACATATGCCCCGAGCCCGGACGCGAAAGATTCACCACCTGCCCGCGCACCCAGACAAAGGGAAACTCGGACTCGATGACGTCCCTGACCGACCTGGTCAGCTCGCTGACTTCGAACACATGGGGCATAAGCGCATCGGAAAGCGGAGAATCCGGGGGAGGGAACCCCCTTTTTGAAAAAGGGGGTTCCCTCCCCCAGACCCCCACCTTTCCCAAAAAACTTTTAAAGGGTGAAAAGGGTGCCCGCATTGGCGATGCACAGGCTTCCAAAGCAAAAATTCCAAGAACTTCGCCCCGAAGGGGCGACGGGCCGGGGTCGGGATTTCGCCTGCCGAGCCCCTCTTCGCAGCGCCTCACCCCGCCCTGCCGGTGACCGCAGCCCTCCCCGCGACACGACGCCGGCCAGGGGGACCGGGGGGGATGATCCCCCCCGGCGGGTGCAGGGCAGCGCCCTGCCAGGGTCCGGGACAGCGTCCCGGNNCGGGTCCAGGGCAGAGCCCTGGTGGGGTCCGGGGCAACGCCCCGGCAGGGTCCGGGACAGCGTCCCGGCGGGGTCTGGGGCAGGGCCCCAGCGGATCCAGGGCAGAGCCCTGGTGGGTTTGGGCAACGCCCAATATCGCCCTACTCCAGGCCCCAGCCTTGGCGCACGGTCTCGCGCCAAGTCATGAAAGCCTCCAAAAATCCTTCCAGGGGCAGTTCGCCCTTCTCGCCGGTGCGGCGGTCCTTGGTTTCGACGACGCCGCGTGCGAGGCCCTTGCCGCCGAGCGTCAGCTGGATGGGGAAGCCCATGAGATCGGCGTCCTTGAATTTGACGCCCGGGCGTTCGTCGCGGTCGTCGAGGAGCGTTTCGACGCCGGCCGCGGTCAGCGCGGCGTAGAGTTCGTCGGCCTTGGCGACGGCGGCCTCGTCCTTGGGGCCGAGGTTCAAAAGGGCCGCTTCGAAGGGCGCGATGGGCGGCGGAAAGACGATGCCGGCCTCGTCGTTGTTCTGTTCGATGCAGGCGGCCACGATGCGCGAGACGCCGATGCCGTAGCAGCCCATGATCATGAACTGTTCCTTGCCGGCCTCGTCCAGGAAGGTGGCGTTCAGGGCTTTGGAATACTTGAGCCCCAACTTGAAGACGTGGCCGACCTCGATGCCCTTGGTGAAGGAAAGCGGCGCGCCGCATTTGGGGCAGGGATCGCCCGGCGCGACCTCGCGCAGGTCGGTGAAGGCGGCGACGTCGGCGTCGCGGCCGAGGTCCACGTTTTTCAGGTGGGCGTCGGCGGCGTTGGCCCCGACGATCCAGGCGTTTTCCAGGGCCAGCTCCCGGTCGGCGTAGACGGGGATGCCGGCAAGGCCCACCGGGCCGGCGAAACCGACCGGGGCCTTGGTCGCGGCCACGACCTCTTCGGGCGAGGCGAGGCGGAGGTTCTTGGCGTCGATGTGGTTTTTGAGCTTGATCTCGTTGAGCTCCCGGTCGCCGCGCACGAGGGCGGCCACGGGCTTGCCGTCGGCCATATAGATGAGGGTCTTGACGATCTTCGCGGCGGCGACGCCAAGAAACGCGGCGACCTCCTCCACGGTGTGCTGGCCCGGGGTGGCCACGGTTTCGGCCGGCGGGCACGGGGCGATTTCGCCGGGGGGCGGGCACAGGGCCTCGGCCTTTTCCAGGTTGGCCCCGTAGTCGCAGGCCGGGCAGGAGGCGATGGTGTCCTCGCCGGTTTCGGCCAGGACCATGAATTCGTGGGAGAACGAGCCGCCGATGGCCCCGGAGTCGGCGGAGACGGCGCGGAACTTGAGGCCCAGACGCTCGAAGATGCGGGCGTAGGCCTTGTACATGCTCCAGTAGCTGGCGTCGGCCCCGGCGTCGTCCTTGTCGAAGGAATAGGCGTCCTTCATGACGAATTCCCGGCCGCGCATGAGGCCGAAGCGCGGGCGGATCTCGTCGCGGAACTTCGTTTGGATCTGGTAGAGGTTGACCGGCAACTGGCGGTAGGAGCGGATCTCGTGGCGCACGAGGTCGGTGACGACCTCCTCGTGGGTGGGCCCGAGGCACGACTCGCGGTCGTGGCGGTCCACGAAACGCAGCAGTTCCCGGCCGTAGAACTCCCAGCGGCCGGATTCCTTCCACAGGTCGGCCGGCTGCACGGCGGGCATGAGGATTTCGAGCGCGCCGGCGCGGTCCATCTCCTCGCGCACGATCCTGGCGACGTTGTTGAGCGCCTTGAGCCCCAGGGGCAGATAGGTATAGATGCCGGCGGTCAGCTTGCGGATCATGCCGGCGCGCAGCAGCAGCTTGTGGCTTACGACCTCGGCCTCGGCCGGGGTCTCCTTGAGGGTCGGGGCATAGTAGCGGCTCAGTCGCATGCGGATTCCTTTTTTTCCATGAGATAGTGTTCCAGTTCTTCCATGAAGGCGGGAATGAGGTTTTCGCCGCCGCGCACCTTGCCGCGAATTTCGCCCTTGCGAAAGATGATGCCGCAGTCGCGTCCGCCGGCGATGCCGATATCCGCCTCGCGGGCTTCGCCGGGGCCGTTGACCACGCAGCCCATGACGGCCACGGTGAAGACGTCGGTTACGCCGCGCAGTCGCTCCTCCACGGCCTCGGCCAGGCCGACGAGATCGATTTCCGTGCGCCCGCAGGTGGGGCAGGAGATGATTTCCGGACCGCGGGCGCGGATGTCCAGGGCGCGCAGAATTTCGTAGGCCACGCCGATCTCGGTCACGGGGTCGCCGGTCAGCGACACGCGCAGCGTGTCGCCGAGGCCCTCGGCGAGCAGGATGCCGAGGCCCACGGCGGACTTGACCGCGCCGCGCATGGGCGTGCCGGCTTCGGTGACGCCGATGTGCAGCGGGTAATCGACCTTGGCGGCGAGCAGGCGGTAGGCGGCCACGGTGCGCGGCACGCTCGAGGACTTGAGCGACACCTTGATGTCGTGAAAGCCCCGCCGCTCGAGCATGGCGATGTGGGTGAGCGCGCTTTCGACCATGGCCTCGGGCGTGGGGCCGCCGTATTTGGCGAGCAGGTCCTTTTGCACGGACCCGGAGTTGACGCCGATGCGGATGGGCGCGCCATGCGCCTTGGCGGCGGCGACCACGGTGTCCACGGCGGCCTCGGAGCCGATGTTGCCGGGGTTGATGCGCAGGGCGTCGATGCCGGCATCGAGCGCGGCCACAGCCAGGCGATGGTCGAAATGGATGTCCGCGACGAGCGGCGCGTCCGTGCCGGCGCGGATGGCCGCGAGCGCCCTGGCCGCGTCGTCGTTGAGCACGGCCAGGCGCACGATCTCGCAGCCGGCGTCGGTCAGGGCGCGAATTTGCGCGAGAGTTACCGCGACGTCGCGCGTATCCGTATTGGTCATGCTCTGGACGCGCACGGGATTACCGCCGCCGACGCCGACGCCGCGGATGGTCACGGCGCGGGTGGGATGGCGGGCGGGAGCTTGGGCGTTATGCTGCATGGAGGGATATCGGGGTTGTGAAGGTTCCAGCCGGGGCTAGTTGCCCTCGGTTACGCGGGTGACGTTGAGGTAGGTTTCCTCGCCGGACTTTTTCGCCACGGAGCCTTCGATACGGCAGACGGCGTCCTTTTTGCCCAGGGCGAAGAGCTGTTCGATGATCTCCTTGGCGGTCACGTCGTCGCAGATCATATAGGGCTTCTTGTCCGTCGTCTCAAAGGACAGGCAGACGGTCTCGGTCTTGGGGTACTGGAACACGCCCGTACACCGGCCGGCCAGATTCACGGCCTCGCCGGCCTGAGCGGCGGCCCCGCAAAACACCAGGGTCAGGGCCAGGGCCCGCAACAAGCCTCGCATCAATCAAACCTCCTTGACGCGCCCGGACGGATCGTCGCCCTTGTTCTGCGGCGACCCGGCAACAAGGCCGAGCAGCCAGATCAGCAGGGTGACGGCGGCGGCGTGGTAGATGACGTCCTGGTGCATGAGCCACTCCAGGACCGCGCGAACGGGGCCGTCCGGCAGGGAAAACACCCAGCGCACCACGGCGTCGGGCAGGGAGTTCCCGAGCGGCCAGTCGAGCCATACCCCATCCCGCCAGGCCATATAGACCTTCATGCCGAGCAGGGAGTACAGCGCCGCCAGGCTGCACCAGAGGCAGCCCCGGCCGATGAGGTCACGTCGGGTTGTCATGCAAGCGCCCGTTTCCGGTCGTCGATTCGCGGTGGCGGCAATATAAGGGGGCCGGGGCGGCGTGTAAACGCCCGTTTGGGATCAGTCGCCGCCCAGCCCGGCAAGATGGGCCAGGGCGTCCTCGCGACCGGCGAACCGGGGAGCCTTGGTCGTGACGCCAAGCCTGTCGAGAACCTTGGCGAAATTCTCCGCAAGACCGCACAGGGCCACAGGTCGCCCGCCGCCCCCGGCATCTTCGGCGGCCTGTACGAGCAGATCGAGGCCCGCGCCGTTGATGGAAGCGTCGGGGCTGAAGGCGAACAGGAGCTTGGCGGCGTTTTCGGCCTGCCTGAGCGCCCGAACCAGGTAGGGCTCGGCCTCGCCGGTCAGACTGCCGCGGATGGTGAGAACGGCCACGTCGGCATCCCGCTCCACGTCCACGACGCCCCCCTCCTCGCTGGCCTCGGCCAGGGAAAGCCGCGCCGTGGCACGGGACAAGGCCGCTTCCAGAGCTTCGCGACGGATGGGCTTGTCGATGAAGTCCGTGGCCCGCAGCTCCAGGGCCTCAAGCGCCAGATCCACGTCGCCGTGACCGGTGATGACGACGACCTCGGTTTGCGGCCTCTTTTCCTTGATGGCGCGCAGCACGGCGAGGCCGTCCATGCCCGGCATCTTGATGTCGGTGAGCACGATGGGCGGCTGCTGCGCGGCAAAGATGTCGAGCCCCTCCTCGCCGTTGGCCGCAGTCAGGACACGGTAGCCATATGCGCCGAGATAGAGTTCGAACATCCTGAGGGTGGGCCGCTCGTCGTCGATGACAAGAATCGTATGCATGCCGTGCTCCCGAGTGTGCCGATTCCCTTGTGACCGCCTGCCGGGGAGGCGTCAAGCCCCGAAAACGCCTGGATCGCGCGCCGCAGGAAAGATGAGGCGGAAGGTGCAGCCTCCGCCGGGGGGTTCGTCCACGACGATATCGCCCCCGTAGTCCTTTATGATGCCGTAGGTGATGGCGAGCCCGAGTCCCATCCCCTGCCCGGCTTGCTTGGTGGTGAAGAACGGCTCGAAAATCTTGTGACGTTCGCTTTCGGGGATGCCGCAGCCGTTGTCGGTCACTGTCGCGATCACGCGGCCGTCCGCCATGCGCGTGGCGATGGCGATGCTGCGCGGCCCCTCGGGCGCGCCCGGCCGGAGCGACTGCACCAGGGCGTCGCGGGCGTTGACCACGAGATTGAAAAAGACCTGCTCCAGCCGGTTGGCGTGGGCTTTGATCGGCGCCAGCTCTCCGAGGTCCAGGGTCACGGCGATGCCCTGAAGGGAAAGCTCGTGGCCGATGATGGCGAAAACGCCACGGATGGGGTCGTTTACGTCCACATTTTCCAACGTAGGCTGCGACTTGCGGCCGAAATCGCGCAGATGGGCGATGATCGCCGCGGCGCGATCCACCTGTTCGCTGATCTGCGCGGTGACGGCGTCGAGGTCCCCGGCCGGGGGCTTGCGGCCGGATTCGCTGAGCAGGCGCAGGTAGTCGCTGCCCATCTTGATGGCGTTGAGCGGCTGGTTCAGTTCGTGGGCGATGCCGGCGGACATTTCGCCGAGCGTCTTCATCTTGCTCGCCTGGATGAGCTG
>DQED01000449.1:0-8981 GCA_003525525.1 Desulfovibrio sp. | reverse complement strand
CGGTAGGCGATGCGGCAGGCGTGGAGGTTGACGTAGAGCGGCGCGCCGTCCTTTTTCACGTGGCGCAGCTTGGGCAAAAGCACCCGCTCCGGTGCGTCGCGGTCGGCGAGATAGGCGGCGACGCCGTGCGCGCCGGCATCGGGCTCCAGGTCGGCGACGGGGCGGCCGAGGAGTTCCTTGCGGGCATAGCCGTAAGCGTCCTCGGCCTGGGAGTTGGCGTCGAGGATGCACCCGTTCCCCGCGTCCACGACGAAGACCGGATCGGGGTTGCTGTCGAAAAGCGACCGGTATTTTTCCTCGGATTCCCGCAGCCGGCGGCGGTACAGCCGCATGCTCCAGATCATGTTGCCGAAGGATTCGGCGAGTTGGGCCACCTCGTCGCCCCCGCCGTCCTTGCGGTAGAAGCGGCACTCGCGGCAGGTCGGCGCGTTTTCCAGGCTGCCGGCCAGGGCTTCGTCGCCGAGGCTCTGGTCGAAGTGCCAGCACGGCAGGTCGGTATTGGCGTAGGCCGGGCAATCCCGAGGCGCGGCGTCGCGCAGCCCGAGCAGGTCGGCGGGCTCCTCGAGACTTCCCCGGCTCACGGCGTCGGCGGCTCTGGTCAGGCGGGTGATGGGTCGGGCCACGGCGTTGGACAGGCGCAGGACGATGAGGAACATGACCACCGTGACCGCGGCGATAAAGCCGAGAAACGTGGTGCGCAGCGTCCCGACGAGGGAATCGATATGGCTTTTGGACAGGCCCACATGGACCGCGCCCAGGGTGTAGATGCCCTCGCGCACGGGCACGGCGATGTCGATGGCCTGGGCGCCCTCGAACTCGACGAGGCGGATGCGCGATTCCGCACCTTCGGGAATGCGGTTGACGCGGAGGAGCTCCTTGGGAAAGGGGCGCATGAAGGTGTTGGCCAGGATGCGGCCCTCGGTGTCCTCGATGAAGATGTAGGAAACGAGGATGCGGCGTTCGCCGAGCTGGGCGGCGTCGAAGACAAGGCTGACGAGGTTGGCCCGGTCCTTGTCGAGGATGAAGCCGCTGGCCCGCTCGGACAGGCTCTGGCCGATGGCCACGCCGCGCTGTTCGAGCTCCCTGTTGAGGCTCGTGACGAGAATCCAACGCGCAAGCAGCGCGATGGCGGCGCTGACCAGCAGCACCACGGCCATGGCGCCGCCGAACATCTTGAGCTTGAGGCTGACCCGCCGGTAGGCGAACATGGCTACTCCCGCCCCTGCGGGGCCGCAGGGGCGGCTGGCGAAGACGCTGGAGCGGCCGGCGGGATCGCCTCGCCCCGTTGCGCCGCCGCGGCAAGGCGCGCGTGGAGGCCGGACCAGTCCGCAACGAGGGTGAACGCCCCCTTGTCGAGGAGCGTGAAATAGACGCGCTCGAGCCCCTGGTGGCGGTCGGGCGCGAAGCTCACCGGGCTGGCGATGCCGACGGAAAAATGCCGGATGGATTCGATGGCGTCGAGAAAGCGTTCGCGGGTCAAATCCCGCCCTGCCCGGCGCAGGCCCTCGACCAGCACCTTGGCGTTGATGAACCCCTCAAGTCCCACCAGATTGGGCTTTTCCTCCGGGTAATAGCGGGCGAGCAAACGGGCGTATTCCACCACGCCGGAGAGCAGGCCCTCGGTATCGGCCAGGCCCGGGGGCGGCACCACTTGGGACATGACGAGCGGCGTGTCGTCGCCGGGACCCAGGATGCGCGCGAGTTCGTCCGCCCCGACAAAGGAGACGGCGTAGAAAAGGCCGGCGTAGCCCCGGCTTCGGGCGATGCGGATGGCTTTGGCGCAGGGCCCGGACGTGCCGATCATGACGATGGCCGTGGGGTCGGCCTCGAGGATGCGCGAGATCCCCTCTTCCACTTCCATGGTGCCCCGGATGTACGTGCCCCGGGCCACAGGAGCCAGGCCATGGGCCTTGAGCGCCATTTCCGTGCCGCGCAGGCCGTCGAAGCCGTAGGCGTCGTACTGGTAGAAAACGGCCACGCGACGCAGGCCCAGGTCGCCCACCATGTGGTCCACGGCGGCGGCGGTCTCCTGGTAATACGAGGGGCGGATGTTGACGATGACGCGCCGAAACGGCGTGCGCAGGGCGTCGGCCCCGGTGAAGCTGCCGACCAGCGGCGCGTTGGCCTCTTCCAGGAGCGGTATGATCTTGGCCGTGGTCGGCGTGCCCACGTAGCTGAACAGGCAAAAGACCCGGTCGTCCACGATCAGGCGCTGCGTGTTGGCCACGCAGCGCGGAGGATCGTAGCCGTCGTCCAGGGCGATCACCTTGATGCGCCGCCCGGCCACCCCGCCCGCGTCGTTGACGGCGCTTATATAGGACATCGCCCCGAAAAGCGTCTGCCGGCCCAGGTAGCTGGCATGGCCGGTCAGCGGCAGGGACGAGCCCACCACGACGAGGTCGTCGCCCACTCCCGGCGTGCTGGCGTCCATATCCTCCGCAGTCGGCGACCGGGAGCATGATGCAAAAAACAAGGACAGGGACAGGACGGCAAGGAAGGAAAAGGAGAAGAGGCGCGGCATGCGTGCTGTCATGACGGGGGCATACCAGATCGTTTGTTCCGGTCAACCGCGACCGGAGGCGACCGGCCGGCCCGGGAGGCCGTGGCAGCGGCCTCCCGAAGCGGACGGAAGGGAACACGCGCCGGTCCGGGCAGCGGAAACGGCATGCGTGCGGATCCCCGAAACCCGCTTTCGCGTATTTCGGGAACGACGACGGCCTTGCGGGCGATACGCAGCGTACCGCCCGCAAGGGGCGCAAGGCTAGCCGAAGGCGCGCAACGGGCGCAGGACCTTGGCGAACAGGGCCTTGCGCGTGAGCATCTTCGGTCCGGCGTCGCCGTACTGGACGTACCTGTAGTAGGCGGTCGGCGGCTGCGGACACAGGAAGATGCAGCGCACCGTCCCGGCGTCCACCAGCTCGGCCTTGGGATAGGCCGGCTTGAGTTTGGCCAGGCGATCCTTGGCCAAAGCCAGCATCTCCTCGCGGTCGCCGAAGTTCATGGTGCCGGTCGGGCAGGTCTTCACGCACGACGGCAGCATGCCGGCATGGACCCGGTCGTTGCACATGTCGCATTTGTACATGAGCTTCGTGGCCGGATCGACGCGCGGGATGTCGTAGGGGCAGGCCTCGCGCACGGCTTCGGCATTGAGCCCCTTGGTCTTGTCGGTGAACACCACCGCGCCGGTCTCAGGGTCCTGGGCGATGGCGTCCGGGACTTCGGAGTCGCCCACCATCTTGCAGGGCGCGTCC
This sequence comes from Desulfovibrio sp., assembly GCA_003525525.1. GTDB lineage: Bacteria > Desulfobacterota > Desulfovibrionia > Desulfovibrionales > Desulfovibrionaceae > Solidesulfovibrio. The sequence continues at coordinate 5,730 of DQED01000449.1, read as the reverse complement.
AGGCAGTGGCGGCACTGGTCCGGGAAGAACAGCCAATGGAACTTCCCGTCGATGGTGGTCTCGGTGAAGCGCACGACCTTGAGCGTCTGCCAGGACAGGTCGGGCGGGTTCTGGTGGGAGCCGGTGTTCTCGGTCGGCTCCACGGGCTTGTTCTTCCACTGCTTGCAGGCCACCTGGCAACCGCGGCAGCCGGTGCAACGGGACAGGTCCACGAAGAAGGTCTTTCCGTTCATGGCATCGCTCCTTTACGCCTTCTTCACGTTGACCATGAAGGCCTTCGTTTCGGGAATGCCCGTGTTGGGATCGCCGACGGACGGGCACAGGATGTTGGCCGAATCGCCGCCCTGCTTGGGCCAGGTCCAGCCGTAGTGCCAGGGCACGCCGACCTGGTGGACGGTGTGGCCCATGACCGTGAAGGGCTTGATGCGCTCGGTGACGATGGCCTTGGCCCACAGCGAGCCGCGCGTGCTTTCGAGGATGACCTTCTCGCCGTTCCTGATGCCGCGCATCGCGGCGAGTTCGGGGCTCATCTCGCAGAACATCTGCGGTTCGGCCTCGAGCAGCCAGGGCGAGTTGCGGGTCATGACGCCCGTCTGCCAGTGCTCGGTCACGCGGTAGGTGGAGCAGATGAACGGATAGCGCGGATCGCAGGTCGCGTGCACCTCGGTCGGACCCTCGAACTTGAGCGCCGTGGGGTTGTTGAGCTGCTTGGAGAAGGGATGCTCGCCCACGGGGCATTCAAGCGGCTCGTAGTATTCGGGGAACGGGCCGTCGTTGCGGCCCGGGCCGAAGAGCTGGCCCATGCCGTCGGTTTGCATGAGAAAGGGGTACTTGCCCTTCTGGGAGTCGGCCATGGGCGGCCAGGGGCCGTCGGGCACGTCGCCGATCCACTTGCCGTCCTTCCACTCGATGACGGCCTTTTGCGGCTGGTAGGGCTTGCCCTGCGGATCGACCGAGGCGCGGTTGTAGAGGATGCGCCGGTTGACGGGCCAGGCCCAGGTCCAGCCGGGATAGAGGCCGATGGCGGCCTGCATGGGCGTTTGCGTCTTGTCGCGGCGGGCGGCCATGTTCTTGTCGGTGTAGGACCCGGAATAGATCCAGTTGCCCGAGCAGGTGGAGCCGTCGGTCTGGAGCAGCGCGAAGCTCGGCACGGGATCGCCCGGCTTGAAGGTCTTGTCCGCGTCGCCGACTTTCAGGGTCTTCTCCTTGAGAAAGACGCCGTTGATGCGCTTGGCGACCTTGTGCGGGTCGAAGACGTGGTTCGTGGCCACGTCCCAGTTGAGGTTCTTGATGGGATCGGGGAAGGCGCCGCCTTCCTTGGCGTAGAGGGCGCGGATCTTCTCGAACAGCTCGTAGATGATGTCGCCGTCGGGTTTGGTGTCGCCCGAGGGCTTCTGGGCGGCGTAGCGCCACTGCATCCAGCGGCCGGAGTTGGAGATGGAGCCCTCTTTTTCGAAGGATACGGCGCAAGGCAGGAAGAAGACCTCGGTCTTGATCTTCTTCGGGTCCATGCCCGGCCCCTTCCAGAAGGAACCGGTCTCGGTTTCGAAGATGTTGACCGTGACCATCCAGTCGAGCTTGCCCATGGCCTCGCGGGTCTTGTTGGCGTTGGCGGTGCTCGCGGCCGGGTTCTGGCCCCAGGCGAAAAAGCCCTTGAACGCCCCCTTGTGCATGGCGTCGAACAGGGACAGCCACGAGTAGTCCTTGCCCGGCTCGAGCTTGGGCAGGTAGGCGTAGCCCGTTTCCAGGTCCTGCTCGGGATAGAGCGACTTGAGGAAGCTCGCCATGTACTTGGGCCGGTTGCCCCACCAGTTGGCGCTCTGGGGATCCTTGGTCATGGGCGTGGTTTTCTCGCCGTAGACCGCGAGGCTGTCCAAGGCCGCCGTCGGCATGGGAAGATAGCCGGGCAGGATGTGGAAGAGCAGCGCCTGGTCCGTGGAGCCCTGGACGTTGGCCTCGCCGCGCAGGGCGTTGATGCCGCCGCCGGCCACGCCGATGTTGCCGAGAAGCAGCTGCACGATGGACATGGCCCGGATGTTCTGCACGCCCACGGTGTGCTGGGTCTGGCCCATGGCGTAGAGCATGGTGCCGGATTTTTCCGGTTTGCCCGTGGCCGCGAAGGTCTGGTAGACGAGCTGGAGGTCGGCCTCGGGCGTGCCGCTGATCTCCGAAACCGCCTTGATGTTGTAGCGGTCGTAGTGCTTGCGCATGAGCTGGAACACGCAGCGGGGATCGCGCAGGGTCGGGTCTTTCCTGATCAGCCCGTTCTCGTCCTTGACGAAGGCCCAGGCCGACTTGTCATAGGCGCGCTTGGCGCTGTCGTAGCCGGAGAACAGGCCGTCCTTGAATTCGAACTTGTCGCCCACGATGAACGAGGCGTTGGTGTAATTGACGACGTAATCCTTGAAGTACAGGTTGTTGGCCAGGATATAGCGGATGAACCCGCCGAAAAAGGCGATGTCCGATCCCGAGCGCAACCGGGTGAAGATGTCGGCATGGGCCGAGGTGCGCGTATAGCGCGGATCGACGTGGATGATCTTCGCGCCCTTGTCCTTGGCCCGAAGCGCCCACTTGAACGAGATGGGGTGGTTCTCGGCGGCGTTGCTGCCGATGATGAGAATGCAATCCGAGTTGGCGAGATCGATCCAGTGATTCGTCATCGCCCCGCGTCCGAACGACTCTGCCAGAGCCGCTACCGTGGCGCTGTGTCAGATACGGGCCTGGTGCTCGATGTATGTCAGCCCCATGGCCCGGAGCATGGCCTGGTAGATCCAGCATTCCTCGTTGTCCATGGCCGCGGAGCCGACGGAGGCCAGGCCTTCGCAGCGGTTGACCGTGCGGCCCTTGGCGTCCTTGGCCGTGAAGCTCGCGTCGCGCACGTCCTTGACCTTGCGCGCGATGCGGTCCAACGCCCAGTCCCAGCTTTTTTCTTCCCAGTTCTCGGCGTACGGCGCGCGGTAGAGCACCTTGTAGATGCGGCGGTCGTTTTTCCCGAGCTGATAGTGGGACGCGCCCTTGGGGCACAGGGAACCTTCGCTGATCGGATGGTCCGGATCGCCTTCGATGTTGACGACCTTGCCCTCGCCGTTCTTGTCCGTGCTGGCGATCAGCCCGCAGCCCACGGAGCAGTAGCAGCACACCGAGGTGCTCTGTTTCGTGAACTTGAGCTTGTCCGCCTGCGCCACCGCCTGGGCCTGCGCCTGCCCCAGGTCGAAGCCCAGCCCGCCGAACGCGGCCACGGCCGTGGTCGCGCCCGCGATCTTGAGGAACTCGCGCCGGTTCCATTCCATAACTCGTCTCCTTCGCCGCCAGGCGTGCCGTTTTCCCTCCCCGTCTCGGGAGGGCTTGCCGCTTACCTATGCTAAATTTAGCATAGGTTAAAAATAACATAGACTTCCGTAAAAAGAGTCACTCATTAACTAAAAAACGGGAGAGTCACGGTCAAAGAAAAAAGAATTACGCAAGCTCTGGCACGAAAGCGCAGATATTAGCGAGCAAAATCGGTAGGATATCCGTTTCACGGGAGTTGAAGCGAAACTCGAGTTCCTTGAGGTACAGCGGAAATTTGCGGGCCGTGACGCCGTGGAAGCGCACGAGCCGGTCGCGGGCGTAGGCCCAAAAGCCGTCCTGGCGCGGCGCGACGGCCGGCATGCGCCCGGCCACCTCGACGTAACGGCGGGTGAGCACGTCGGCACCGCAGGTCACGAGCGTCTGGTAGCGCTGATAGCGGTCGGAAAAAACGATGGCCCCCAGGCGCGACAGCGGCAGGGAGAAGTGCAGGTTGAAGTGCAGGATATCCTCGGGCGTCATGTCCGGCAGGTAGTCCACGAAGGCCATGTCGCCCCGCTCCAGGATGCCGAAGACCGGCGTATGGGCCAGCGGCGCGTCGGCCGAGACGGGGCGCAGGGTCTTTCCGGAAAAGCCGAGCTCGCGGCCGAGCGGCCCGCGCAGGATGGCCAGGCCGTCGAAGCTCGCGGCCAGGATGGCCAGACGCACGAGGGTGGCGGCCTTGTAGGCGGTGTTATAGGCGACGCAAAGAGCCGCGGCCATGGCGTTGGCCGTTTCCTCGGCGGCGAAGAGTTCGAGCAGGCGCAGCCACTGCCTGGGCGTGAGACCCGCCAGCCCGGCGAACCGGCCGGTCAGGGCATGGAAGGTGTAGCGGCACGAGGCGCAGCGCATGCGCCCTTCGGCCAGGGCATAAGCCTTGGCCGTGCCGCAACGCGGACACGGCGTGCGTCCGCCAGGCCAGCACTGGCGTTCGATGACCTTCCTTGCGCCGGCGTCGGTTTTGGCGTGGCGGCGGATGTCCAGGGCCATCGCGACGACGCGCTCAGCCGCCGATGGCCGACATCTCCCGGGCTTCGGGGGTCGCGCCGGGGTTTAAAACCTCGTACCCGAGCGGCTTGTCGCGAAGGGCCAGGGCGATGACACGCCGCACCATGGGCAGTCCCAGCTTGGGGTTGCGCAGCAGGGGCCGCAGCTTGAATTCGCGCTCGGAAAAGAGGCACGTGCGCAACTTGCCGTCGGCCGTAATGCGCAGCCTGTTGCAGGTGGCGCAGAAATGGTCGCTTAAGGGCGAGATGACGCCGAAGCGGCCAAGCCCGCCCGCGATGCGGTGCATCTTGGCCGGCCCACCCGTTTCGTGGGAGTTGGTCTCGGGAGTGAGCTCCGCCGTGCCCCGCGCCAGTTCCAGGACGTCCTGGGCGGAAATGTAGTTTTCCGGCTTCCAGAGGTTGCCGTCGCCCACGGGCATGAATTCAATAAAGCGCACGTCCAGGGGAAATTGCGTGGCCAGGCGCACGAAATCGGCGATCTCGTCGGTGTTGATGCCGCGCAGGGCCACGGCGTTGATCTTGACGCGAAGCCCTGCCGCAAGGCTCTCCTCGATGGCCCGGAGCACGGCGTCCAGGCGGTCGCTGCCCGTGATGCGGGCGTATTTTTCGCGGTCGAGGGTATCGCAGGAGATGTTGACGGCCGAAACGCCGAGCCCGGCCAGGGTCGCGGGCCTGCCCGCGAGCATGGTGGCGTTGGTGGTCAGGCGCAGGTCGAGTTCCGGGTAGCGGCCCATGAGGGATTCGATGAAGACCATGATGTCGCGGCGGGCGAAGGGTTCGCCGCCGGTCAGGCGCACCTTGGCGATGCCGAGGTCGCGCGCGAGCGCCACGAGGTCGAGCATTTCCTCGTAGCGCAGGATGTTCGGGTGCGCAATGAACGGCACCTTGTCCCTGGGCCGGCAGTACATGCAGTTGAGGTTGCAACGGTCGGTGACGGAAAGGCGCAGGTAGCTGACTTCCCTGCCCCGCCCGTCGCGCAGGCGCTTGTTCGTCGCTGTCATGACCCGATCTCCATGTCCCGGGCCAGCAGGAGGTCCGGGGGCGCATTGACGTTGAAAAAGGCCCGCGCCGTATCCCGGTCGGCCTTGTCGTAATCGATGTGGCACCGCAATGATTCGGGAAAGATGGCGGAAAGCCGCCGCTGGCCACGGGCGAGGCTTTCGCGCAAAAGCGGCGCGCCTTCGGGGTCGTAGATCGCGACCAGGGATTCCACGTAGCCCGTGGCCGCGATGCGGTAGGTGGTCATGCGCGCCCCGGCCGGACGATCCCGCCAGGCCGCGACCAGCCGCGCCAGGGTCGCCTCGTCCAGAAACGGCAGGTCGCAGGACACCACCAGGCACGGCCGGCCCGTGGCCTCGAGCACGGTGAGCACGCCGCCGGCCGGCCCCTGCCCGGG
>DQED01000215.1:4214-4564 GCA_003525525.1 Desulfovibrio sp. | reverse complement strand
TCGCCCCAGGGGCTTTTGACGTCCAGCACGAAGCGGGGCTTGATCGTGGAGCCGTCGCGGGCAAAGGCGGAATAGGCCTGCACCATGTCCAGCAGGTTGACGGCCACCGCGCCCAGGCTCACGGGCAGGTACGGCACGAATTCGCCGCGAAGCCCGAGCTCGCGCGCCCGCTCCACGATCTTCTTCATGCCCACCTGCTGCGCCACGCGCACCGTGACCAGGTTTTTCGACTTGGCCAGGGCCGAACGGATGGTCATGGGACCGCCGTAATCGCCTTCGTAGTTGCCGGGCGACCAGACCTGACCGCTCCACGGGTCGCGGTAGGAAAAGGGGCCGTCCATGACCACCGT
>DQED01000215.1:3541-4071 GCA_003525525.1 Desulfovibrio sp. | reverse complement strand
ACGATGGCCCCCTCGATGCGCGGTTCGAGCTGCATGGCGAGCTTCCACATGGGCCGGCCGGATTTCGCCGGCTGGGACGCGGGGGCCGCGGCCTGCGCCTTGCCGCCCTTGCCCTTGCCGGATGCGGGGGCCTCGGCGGTTTTTTGCGCCGCGGGCTTTTCCGCGCCGGGTTTTTCCGGCACGGCCAGCACCGAGGCCCAGACGAGGTCGCCGGGCTCGACCTTGCCCTTGGCGAAGCTCATCTCCTCGGCCGGGATGAAGCCGTACTTGTCGCCGAAGCGCACCACCGCGCCCTGGCCGGAAACCTCCTGCACCAGCGCCTTGACCCAGCGCCCGGGCACGAGCAGGGACTCGGGCACGTTGCTGTGGGCGTAGAAATCGTCGTATTTTTCCTTGTCGAGCTTCTCGAGCGCCGGCTTATAGCCCCGGCGCTTCTCCGAGGCGACGAGCCCCTCGCGCAGCGCCCGCTCCGCCGCTTCCTGGTGCTTGAGGTCCACGGCCGTGTGCACGTGCAGGCCGCCGTTGTAGAC
>DQED01000215.1:3273-3445 GCA_003525525.1 Desulfovibrio sp. | reverse complement strand
GGCCTGCGTGATCCAGCCCTGGGCGAGCATGCGCCCGAGGACGTATTTCTGACGGTTTTTCGCCGACTGGAAATCGCGGAACGGGCTGTAGCGCGTGGGCGCCTGCGGCAGGCCGGCCAGGAGCGCCGCCTGGGCGATGGTCAGATCGCCCACGTGGACGCCGAAATAGGTC
>DQED01000215.1:0-3237 GCA_003525525.1 Desulfovibrio sp. | reverse complement strand
TAGATGGTGAGGATCTCGTCCTTGGTCAGGTATTTCTCCAGGCGATAGGCCAGGATCGCTTCCTTGACCTTGCGCTTGTAGCTTTTTTCGGACGACAGCAGCAGCCGCTTGATGATCTGCTGCGTGATGGTGGAGCCGCCCTGCTTGATGCCGCCGCGCTGGAGGTTCTTGATCATGGCGCGCACGATGGCCGAGATGTCCACGCCCTCGTGCTGGTAGAAGGTGGAGTCCTCGGCGGCGAGAAAGGCCTTGGGCAGAAATTCCGGCATTTCCGAAAGCGTCACCAGGAAGCGCTTTTCGGAATAGAGATAGCCCAGCACNNTCGCGGGTGTAGATGGTGGTGACGAGCGGCGGGCGGTAATCGGTAATTTTCCGAAAACTCGGCAAATCGCTCGAGGCCCAGTAATACAGGCCCACGAGGCCGGCCGCGCCGGAAAGGCCGCCGACGACGAGCAGAATGACAAAAAGGATAAGGAGCTTTTTCACGTGCCAAATCTCGCTGGGGGGGGAGTGACGGCGGGCATGCCTTCCTTGGGCGGCAGGCCCCAGGCCAGCCGCAGCCGACCGTGCAAGTCCCGTACCTGGGCTTCGGTGACGTCAAGCAGGGCGAGCATTCCGGCCACGGTGCGGCCTTCCCGATGCACCAGGCAGGTCGCGGCGGCGAAGCCCGACACCCTGCCCGAAGCCATCCAGAACGGGAAGAGGCGGCAATAATACGGCCGCGCCTGCCTTGGCAAGGCACAGCCGTCGGAACGCAAAAACACGCAACGCCCGGCCGGCGAAACCGACAGGCGCAGATGGCGGCCGCCCGCCGGGAAAAGCGCTTCCACGGCCTGGCGTTCCCGGGGAAACAGGCGGTGCATGCCGGACAGGAATGCGGCGCTGTTGGGCTCTGCGGTGAAGGCCCCGCGCGAAAGGCCCGCATGTTCGACGATGCGGTGCCGCTCCGACTCGGAAACGGGGAAGCACTGGTCCTCGTGGCCCGGGGTCAACTCGCAACAGGTGGGGCCGGCGGCGGCGCAACGGGCGCAGATGTCCGTCACCTGCGGCGTGGGAGCCGTCCCCGGCCGATCCATGGACATGACCCAACCTCCCGGCGCGCCGCGGCGCGCTGTCCGCCGCAATGCGCCAGGCGTACATAATACCCGAATCCCCGGCCGTAAAGGGCGTCGGGAGAGCCGCGGCGTCTCCCTCCTTGCGGTTTCCCGGCGGCGCACCCGCGCTACCGGGACAACTTCTCCAAGGCCAGTTCCGTCGGGGCGAGGCGGCCTTCGACCTCTTCGAGCAGCCCCAGGTTCACCATGTCGCGCACCATGGGCTGCACCTGGGAAAAGTGACGCACCAGGGCCCGGCTGATGTCTTCTTCCGTGGCCGGCGGATCACAGGCGCGCAGGATGTCCTTGGCGGTCTGGGTCAGGGCTCCGTCGGGCTTTATCGCAGCAATGCTTTCGTCCGCATCGATGCGGGCATCGGAAGTCATGGAGTCTCCTTTTTGCAAAAATACCAATCCGGACAGGCCGCGCCGCCCGCCTTGGCCCTTTCCTCGGCCATGGCCTGCGTGCGCGGCGGCGGGGCGAGCACCGGCTCGCCCGGCTTCCAGCCGGCGGGGGTGGCAACCCCGTGGGCGTCGGTGGCCTGCAATGCGGCCACCAGGCGCACGATTTCGCCCACGTTCCGCCCCGTGGTCATGGGGTAGGCCGAAAACGCCCGCACGATGCCGCGGTCGTCGATGACATAGGTCATGCGGACCGGCTCGTTGGGGGATTCGGCGGACATGAGCATGCCGTAGCGCCGGGCCATCTCTCCGGTGACGTCGGCCACCAGGGGAAAGTCGATGGTCACGGCGAACCTGGATTCGAGGGACCGCACCCAGGCGATGTGGGAAAAAACGGAGTCCACGGACAGGCCCAGCAATTCGCAACGCATGCCGCGCAGCTTTTCGCGCGCCCCGGCGAAGGCGATGAGTTCGGTCGCGCACACGGGGGTGAAATCCGCCGGATGGGAAAAAAGCACCAGCCAGCTTTCCCGAAAATCCTCCAGGCGCAGGATGCCGTGGGTGGTTTCCGCCTCGAAGTCCGGAGCGGGCTCGCCGATGCGCGGCGTACGGGACGTTGCTTCGCAGTCCGTCATGAACACTCCTTGCCGGCCGCATCATGGCGACACGTTGCGGCGCGGATGTCCAACATATCGCCGCATTGACGGCCGGCGTCAAGGGCGGGAGACGCAATGCGCCCTGCGCCGCGACGCGCGTTTCCGGTCATGCGGTCAGTGCAGCACGCACAGGTCTTCCGCCAGGCGGTGGTGCAACGCCGCCTTGATTTCCCGCACCTGCTCGGGATCCTCCACGCGCCGGCCGTCGTAGCCGCGCACGTAGAACACGTCGCGCACCCGGCCGGCCGGGGTCATCACCTTGGCCAGGTGCGTCTCCAGGCGCAGCTCGTAGAGCGTGCGGGCGATGTCGTACAAAAGCCCCACCCGGTCGTCGCAGGTCACCTCGATGACCGTGAAGAGGTCCGAGGCGCGGTTGTCCAGCACGATGGCCGGCGGCGTGCGCGGCCCGGAAACCGCGGGGGCGGACAGCAACGACGCCCGTTTGCGCGCCAGGCGGTAGGCCAGGAAGAGCTTGCCGGTCAGGGCGTAGCGGATGGCGCGCTGCACCCGGGCGAAAACCTCGTCGGCGTAGAGCACGTCAGGGGGATTGGCCGTGCGCAGGGCGAGGATGGTCGCGCCGTCGTTTAAGACGAACACGTCCGCGTCGTGGATGGAGAGGTCGTGCAGGGCGAGCACGCCGGCCACGGTGGCGAAAAGCGCCCGCACCCGCCGCGCCGCCACGGTGACGGCGAAGCCTTCGCCGCCGGGCAGGGCCTCATGGGAAAGCGCCACCACATCAAGGCCGCCCTGCCCTTCCCGGGGACTCGGCCGCAGGCGCCGTTCCTCGGCCGCGGCGGCGTCGAGCCGCGTCAAAAGCTCCAGGTGGGCGAGGATGGCTTCCGGGCTTTCCACGACGAGATAGCGCGGCGGCATGGCCAGGATGGCCCGCTCCAGGGCCTCGGGGTCCAGGCGGTCCTTGGCCGCCTCGCGCAGCCGTTCGCGCGTGGCGAGCATGACCCGGGCGTCGTCGCGGTCGAAAAGCCGGCCCCGCTCGATGGCTGCGCGCACCTTGGCGTAGAGGTCGAGGACGAGGGTCTCCTTCCAGGCGGTCCAGGCTTGCGGTCCGGTGGCCAGGCCGTCGCAGCG
>DQED01000413.1 GCA_003525525.1 Desulfovibrio sp. | reverse complement strand
GGGAACCTGCTCAAAAGAAAAACATTTCCTGCGCGGGCGCAACGACCGGTCCGTGGCGGCCCGCCGCAGCGGCCAGGGAACGCCGTGCCGTACGGCTCCCCGGGACCCGGCGGGGAGGAGGCATCGCATGCACGGACGCGTCCTGCTGCTCGGCGCGGGCGGCACAGGGGCCATGGCGGCGCGCGCCCTTTCCCACTTCGACGCCGTCACCGGACTGGTCGTGGCCGATCCCGACCGCAACGCCGCCGCGCGCACGGCGCTGGCCTGTCGTGCCGACGCCGAGGCCACGGTCGTGGACGCCACGGACCACGCGGCGCTCGTCGGACTCATGGGCCGGGCCGACGTGGTCCTCAACTGCCTGTCCCCCGCTTCGCGCTCCTGCCTTCCGGTCCTTCGCGCCGCCATCGAGGCGGGCACGGACGTCCTCGACCTCTGCGACGACCCGGACGCCGCCTGCGACATGTTGGACTGCGACGCCGAAGCCAGGCGCGCGGGCGTGACCGCCGTGATCGGCATGGGCGCAAGCCCCGGCGTCAGCGGCATGCTCGCGGCGTGCGTCGTCTCGCGCCTGGATTCAATCGAGCGCCTCGTCGTCGGCTGGAACATCGAGGAAGCGGCCGACGCCCCGCTCCCCTTTGCCGCGGACGCGGCGTATTGGATCACGCAGTGCACGGGCGCGATCCCGGAATGCCGCGACGGCGCGCTGGCCGAAGGCGCGCCGCTTTCCGACCTCCCCATCGCCTACCCCGGCCGGGGCAGGCGCGTCCTTTACAGCGTCGGCCATCCCGAAGCCGTGACCTTCCATTATTCCTGGCCCGAGGTGCGGGAGGCGCGTTGCGGCCTGGTCATGCCCGCAGCCTGGATCGGCCCGTTGCGCAAGCTGCGCGAGGAGACGGACGCGGGCGCGATGAACGTGGAGCAGGCGGGGAGAAGGCTCGCCGCGTTGGCGACGGGAGACGGCTGGCTCGAGGACATGGTCGCGTCGCTGACGCACCTTGTGGACGGCCCCCGGCTGCCGCATTGCTTCGTGCTCGGCGAGGGCGTGCGGGACGGCGAAAAGCGCACCGTGGCCGCGTCGCTTGCGGCCATGCCGCCGGATGCGGCGTCCATGGCCGGCGTGCCGCTGGCGCTCGGGGCGCTGCTGCACCTGCGCGGCCAGACCCCGGGACCGGGCGTCATGGCCCCGGAACGGGCGTTCGAGCCCGAAGCGTTCTTTCGGCTGTTCGCGCCCTACTGCACGCTGCCCGGCCCCTGTCCGGCCAACCGGCTCATCGCCATGGCCGAGGCCGCAACGGCGCAAGAGCATACAAGCACACAACGCGTCGAAAAAAAGGCCTTGCTCCTCGCCGCCTCGCCCCAATAACAGATCGCCCGTCCTGCCTGCCCCGTCGGGGAGGTCCTGGAGGGGATCATCCCCTCCAGGCCGCCGGAGGCCTCTTCATCTCCTCTCCCCCTGTTCTCCCGACTCCCCCTCTCCTCTATCCCACATACCGCGTCGGGTCGGGCAGGCCGGCTTCCTCGAAGCCTTTCCGGCGCAGCAGGCAGCTGTCGCAGCGGCCGCAGGCGAGGCCTTCGGGCGAGGGGTCGTAACAGGAATGGGTCAGGCCGTAGTCCACGCCCAGGCGCGAGCCCAGGCGCACGATCTCGGCCTTGGTGAGCGCAAGCAGCGGCGTGTGGATGGCGATGCGCAGCCGGCCTTCCACGGCCTCCTTGACGGCCAGGTTGGCCATGGCCTCGAAGGCGCGCACGAATTCCGGCCGGCAGTCGGGATAGCCGGAATAATCCAGGGCGTTGACGCCGATGAAGATGTCCTGCGCGCCCAGCACCTCGGCCCAGCCCAGGGCCATGGACAGGAAGATGGTGTTGCGCGCCGGCACGTAGGTGACCGGGATGTCGGCTTCCATGGCGGCGGTGTCGCGGTCCTTGGGCACGGCGATGTCGGCCGTGAGCGCCGAGCCGCCGATGGCCCCGAGCGGCAGGGGCAGGATCAGGTGGGCGGCGACGTCCATGGCCCTTGCCACACGCCTGGCCGCCTCGAGTTCCACCTTGTGCCGCTGGCCGTATTCGAAGCTCAGGGCGCAGGGCGCGAACCCTTCGCTTTTCGCCACGGCCAGGCAGGTCGTGGAATCGAGGCCGCCGGAAAAAAGCACCACCGCCTTTTTGGGTTGCGTGGACATACGCCTTCCTTACACGCCCCGGGCGTCGGGGCTCCAGATGATCTTGTGCTGTTGCAGGGCCAGCCGCGCCCGCGCCCTGTCCGCCAGCATCCAGGCGGCCAGGACCGCCGGGTCGAGCTCGCCGGCCACGGGCGAAAAATGGACCATGCGCGTGGCCCACACGCGTTTGGCCACGTCCACGGCGAACCGGTAGTCCTCGCGCCCGGCGAGCACGAACTTGACCTCGTCGCGCGGGCGCAGCCTGTCCAGGTTGGCGTAATCGTTTTGCGCTTCCATGCCGCTGCCCGGGCATTTGACGTCGAGGATCGCGACCACGCGCGGATCGAGCACGGCGATGTCGCGGCTGCCGTTGGTCTCGACCAGGACCGTGAGCCCGGCGTCGGCCAGGGCCGCGGCCAGGGCCGGCGTTTCTGTGGCGAGCAGCGGCTCGCCGCCCGTCAGCTCGACCAGCGGGAGGCCGAAGGCGCAAAGCGCGCGCGTGGCCGCGTCCACGGACATTTCCGTGTACGACTCCAAGGCGTAGCGCGTGTCGCACCAACGGCAGGACAGGTTGCAGCCGGACAGGCGCAAAAAGGCGCAGGGCCAGCCGGCGAAGCCCGATTCGCCCTGGATGCTGGCGAAAATCTCATGGACCTTGAGGCTCACGGCGTTTCCGCGTAGCTCGCGGCCAGGCCCTCGCTCTCGACCACGCTGACCTTGGCCACGCGCACGCGGCCGTCTTCCAGGCGCGCACGCAACTCGCCGAAGATCCAGGCCGCGATGACCTCGGCCGTCGGCGGCGAAAGCTCCGGCACGTCGTTGAGGCAGGCGTGGTCCAGGCGTGCGAAGCAGGCGTCGAGGGCGGCGCGCACGTCCATGAAGTCGGCGACCATGCCGGAGACGAGCGTTTGCGCGGCGAGCTCGGCCGTGACCTCGAAGTTGTGGCCGTGCATGGACGCGCACGGCCCGGGATGGCCGGGCAGCCGGTGGGCGGCGCTGAATGCGCCGGAGACTTTTATGGTATAGGTAGCGGCCATGCGGCCCTCCGCGTCGTTGCAGATCCGGGGCGGCCGTCGTAGGAAAGGCCCCCTCCCCGGCGCGCCGCCGGGGGCGCAAAGACAATCACGGCCTCGTGCGGCCGTCAAGGAGAACGTCCATGCCCGAAAAAACGAATCCGGCCGCGCCGAAAGACGACGTGAGCGCGCTCAAGACCCTCGGCCAGGGGGCCACGGCCTACCCGCGCACGGTGACGCCCGGCCTGCTCGAGACCTTTCCCAACGCCTTCCCCGGCCGGCGCTACACCGTGACCTTTCAAAGCGACGAATTCACGAGCCTTTGCCCCAAGACCGGCCAGCCCGACTTCGGCGTCATCACCATCCGCTACGTGCCGGACGCGCGCTGCATCGAATCGAAGTCCTTGAAGCTCTACCTCTTCAGCTACCGCGACGAGGGCACGTTCATGGAGACGCTCACCAACCGCATCCTCGACGACCTCGTGGCCGCCTGCGCGCCCCTGGAGATGGAGGTCACGGGCGATTTCGCGGCGCGCGGCGGCATCACGATCGCGGTTTCGGCGCGCTACGAGCGGCCCTGAAGCCCGGGAGCCACGGGCCGACGACGATGCGTGCGCCGGATGGGGCTCTCTCCGGCGGCGGCTGGCGCTTTTGCCAGTCGCGCACGAACCATGCCCCCCACAAGAGCACCCAGGCGTTGTAATCGAGCCAGAGCAGAAACAGGATCGCGCCGCTCAAGGGCCCATAGACCAGATGGTAGCGCGGCAGGCCGGCGACCATGGTGGTGAAGGCGGCGCTGACGCAAAAGACCGCCCCGGCGAGCACGGCCGCAAGCGCACACAGAAGCTTGAGCGGCCGCCTGGGCAGAAAGAGCAGATAAACCACCAGGAAGAGCCCCGTCAGACAGGCCACGCCCCACACGGGCGAAAGCCGGCGCGCCAGGCTGCCGACAGGCTCCAGGCGGGGCAGCTGCGCGCAGTAGAGCGCGGCCGCCATGGCCGCGACGAACAGCGCGCCCACAAACGGCCCCTTGAGCACGGCGAGCATTCGTTGCCGCAACGGCCGCTCCGCCGGCCGCTCCTCGCGCCAGGGCAGGGACAGGGCCCGGCCGAGCGCCCCCACGAAAAGCCACGACGACCAGAGAATGAACGCCACGCTGGTCCAGCTAAGGCCCGGCGACGCCCACAGGAGCTTGCGCGCGCGCGCGACCAGGATCTCGTCCACGAACGGGGCGAGCGATGCCATCTGCCGCCGCAGCAGCACCTGCGCGCTCCAGTTCTCCCCGGCAATCAGGCCGTAGCCCACGAGCATGACAAAAAAAAGCGGAATGCAGGAGAGCAGGGCGTAAAACGCCAGCGCGGCGGCTTGCGCCGGGCCGCTTGCGCGCAGAAATCCCGACGTCGCCCTGGCCGCGGTTTCGAGTACGGCGCGAAAGCGCGGTCCCGGCGTCAGGAACGCGATCTTCACGGCCGCCCCTCCCCACCCGGGCGGGTCGGACGGCGCGCACGACTCCCTGCGCGCCCGAGGAAAAGCGCGCCCCGGGCCGCGATGTTCTGCAACCGCCACGTCGCTGCACGCGACACAAGCATGGAAAGGTATTTTTTCATGGTCGGCCCCTTTGCGCTACCGGCTTCGGGGGAAACCGGCAAGGCCTGCCGTGGAACGAAACGTGCATGATTGCGGGGGAACACAGGGAGGAGACACATGTTCGCACCGAGCATCCAATTGGAATCCATCAGTTTCTTCGAGCCTGTCGCCGGTGTGTGGCGCGAGGAGGCCGTCAAGGACCCGGCAGGAAGCGACGCCGCCGCCCCTGCCCTTGCGCACGGCGACGACGACGAGGATTTCGAGGCCTTCTGCCGTCGTTCGCTGTTGTAGCAGCCCCTTGTGGCAGCCCGGCCGCAAGCGTTGTGCCGGCTTCATGCAACTGGACGCCCCTGCCGCAGCGAAAATGCGGCAACGGCCGGGAAGACCCGGCCGTTGGGGGCGAAGCGCATGGAAATGCCCACACGGCGCACAGCGCCGCGTACCCGTTATCTTAGGAGAAGACAGGCTGCTTTGCCAGTTCCTTGGCGCACTCCAGTTGGGGAATCTGGGCGTACCGGTTATATGTCATGGCATTACGCAGCCGCTGCAAAACGTCGTCCCTCGCGATTTTGCCGTTGGCCTCGCGGATGATTTTGCAGAAGTTGTAGGTAAACGCCCCGTTGTAAGAGTCGTTGATCAGGGCATCCGCCGACGTCTGCCAATCCAGGCATGCCGCCCAGCACACTTCCTTGTCCGGCACGGATTTCACCAGTTCCCTTTTCGGCAGCAGTTCGCCCTCGGCGCGGCATTGGATATCCAGCGGCGGCGGCATGAAGCGCACACGCTGCACGGCGTCGGCCACCGTATCCGGTCTGTCAAACCCGCCCTTAGTCCCGGTGTAGGAATGGCAGCAGTCAAGCAACACCTCCAGGCGGGCTCCTGTCGCCGTCATTTTCTCCATGATCACCCCGAGCTCGTCGTCGAGTATATAAGTTCCCCTATCCCATTCCATATCTACCGGGCACAGCAGTTCGTCCAGGCCATCACCCATCTTTTCGTCGTCCCTATCCCGGATCTGCGAACCGTGGCCGGAATAATGAAACACAATGAAATCACCTGACTCTGCCTTGTCTGTTAGGAGTTGCAAACGATCCAGCATGGCGGCTTTGGTGGCCCGCTCATCAAGCAACACGTGTATGCCGCTGTTTTCAAAACCATAATAGTCCTTTAGAATATTTCGGATGTTCGTCACGTCATTGACACAGCCCTGCAGCCTGTTCTGCGCATCCGGATACGCATTGATCCCGACAAGCAATGCTTTCTTTGCCATAGCGAACCTCCTTATATATAAAATAAGATACATTTAAAGCGTATTTTATCAAGAGAAATATTCATTAGGCGCACCAAGAGGATAACATGGACATCCGGTCCCGCTACGCGCAACACCCCATAGCGGGGCATCCCCGAAAAGCGACGCAACCCCGACACCACGTGGTCAAAGGAAAAACATGCTGGAAAAAGGGACCGTTCGCCGCATGAATACGCGGATTCAGCGCCTTTTCGCGCGGCTACCCGTCCCCGAAGCGCGGCAGCGCCGGTTCGCGCTCGCGCACGAGCCGGCCGGCAAGTACCGCGCAGTAGCCGCAGGCCCGGCAGTCGCGACAGCAGCCGTCCGTGCGCGCGAAAAAGTCCTCGGGCAAGGCGTCGTTCGGGATTTCCAGCCGGCCGGACAAGATTTCCTGGGTATCGAGCAGCCAGGCCAGGTTGCCGTGAAACGCGCCGGCGAAATACGCGCGCACGATGGCCGCGAGGTCCGCGGCCGGGCGCGTGCGGCCGCAGATTTTCAGGAAATCGACAATCCCCTCCAGATGGTGCGCGTCCTCGGGCCGCACGAAGGGCGAGGCGAGCATCCGGCCGGGGTGGTGGTAGAACGAGCGCAGGCAGCCGAGTTCCCGGTTCACATCCGGCCCGAGCGAGCAGGAGGCCAGGCGCGAGAGCGCGATGTGCGCGTCGTGGGCGGTCTTGAACGGGCAGGCGTAAAGGCAGCCCTCGTTGGCCATGAGCCCCAGGCGCAGGCCGGGAAACGCCTGCCGCGCCCGGGAGGCGAGCACGGCCAGCCGGGCCGTATCGCGGTTGCGGTCGCGGTCGAGGATGAGCGCCTGCGGAAATTTGAAACGCGTGTCCGCCACGGCCTCCAGCACGGCGGCCAAGCGTTCGAAGCTGTCCAGGCGGAAATTGACGCTCGGTACGGCGCAAAGCGCGCCGGCAACCTCGGGCGAGGCGTCGGACAGGGCCGTGAGCAGGTAGTGGTCGGCGTAGACGATGCCGGTGATGGTCCCGGCCGCGAGATAGCCTTCGAGCAGCATGACGATGTCGCGCAACACGTCGCCACGGTAGGTTTCCGGCGCATGGAAGGCGGCATTGAGGAGCCCCAGGCGCGGCACGCCGGGCATGGCGCGCAGTCCCAGGGCCAGGTCGTCCGGCGAGGCGTCGCCGGCGTCCGGCAGCCGGGCGTCCGGGGTATCCGGTCCCAGGCGGAAATAGACCGCCTCCAGCGCAGGGGCGTTTCCGGCGAGAAACGCGGCGTAGGCCGCATCGGGCACGAAAGGGACCTCGTAACGCATTGGTCGCTCCTTGCCGCGCCTGCCGCCCCGCCCGGGCGCGCGGCCCTCTCGGACTAACGTGAACAAATGTTAACAGCAAGTCTTCCCTGGCCGGCGGAATCGTTTTTCATAACAAATAGGTCGCGCGCCCGGGCTGGCAATGGGACGAGACGGCGCAGTTTATGTCGCCCTTGGCGACGATCCGGCGACATCGGCCCCGCGCCCTTGCCTTTTGCGCGTTCGGGCTTATGTTGCGGGTTTGCCGCAACGACTTCTGGAGGCGTTCATGTCCGAGGCTCCCCGCATCCGCATCGAAGGCGCACGCCAGCACAACCTCAAAAACCTCACCCTGGACATCCCCCGCGACAAGCTCGTGGTGGTGTGCGGCCCGTCGGGCTCGGGCAAGTCCACGCTGGCCTTCGACATCGTCTACGCCGAGGGCCAGCGGCGCTACGTGGAATCCCTGTCCGCCTACGCCCGGCAGTTCCTGCCGCAGATGGACAAGCCGCAGGTGGACAAGATCGAGGGGCTGTCCCCGGCCATTTCGCTGGAGCAGCAGACCGCCACGCGCAACCCGCGTTCGACCGTAGGCACGGTGACGGAAATCTACGACTTCCTGCGCGTGTTCTACGCCCGCCTGGGCAAGCCCCACTGCCCCAAGTGCGGCCAGCCGATCACGGCCCGCACCACGGACGAGATCATACACGACGTGCTGGCCTTTCCCGAAGGCGCGAAACTTTTGCTGCTCGCCCCCCTGGTCGAACACCAGAAGGGCACCCACGCCGACCGGCTCAAGAAGCTCAAGAGCCAGGGGTTCGCGCGCGTGCGCGTAAACGGCGCGGTCACGAACCTGGAGCCCCTGCCGGAACTCGAAAAGAACAAGCGCCACAACATCGACCTCGTGGTGGACCGGCTCGTGGTCAAGGACGGCATCCGCTCGCGCCTGTCCGACTCGGTGGAGCTCGCGCTGGCCCAGGGCGAAGGGCGGCTCATCGTCGCCGACCACGAGGGCAAGACGGCCGACCGCATCTTCTCCACGGCCTCCTCCTGCCCCACCTGCAAGATCAGCGTGCCCAAGCCCTCGCCGCAGCTTTTCTCCTTCAACAGCCCGCAAGGGGCCTGCCCGGCCTGCTCGGGCATCGGCGCGGTGGAATATTTCGAGCCGGCGCTGCTTGCGCCAAACAGGGGCCTGTCCCTGGCCGGCGGCGGCATCCTGCCCTGGAAGAGCGAGCGGGCGCTGGCGCGCTACGCCCGCCGCCTGGAGGACCTGGGCAAACGCCACGGCTTCACCCTGAAAACGCCCCTGGCCGATTTTTCCCCCGAGGCCTGGGCGGCGCTTTTTTTCGGCGACAAGCCGTTCGGCTGGGAAGGCGTGGTGCAACTGCTCGAGCACGGCCAGTCCTTCGGTTCGGTCTGGCGCGACGAGCTGGCCCGCTACCGCCAGTCGCGGCCCTGCCCGGTCTGCATGGGCGCGCGGCTGCGGCCCGAGGCGCTGGCCGTGAAAGTGGCGGACACCAACATCTTCGAATTCTGCTCCATGCCCATCGACCGGGCCCTGGCCTGGATATCGGCGCTCACCTTCGCCGGGGCCGAGGCGCTCATTGCCGAGCCGCTGCTCAAGGAGCTTACGCACCGCCTGAAGTTTCTCACGGGCGTCGGCCTCGACTACCTGTCGCTTTCGCGCAACATGGCCACCCTTTCCGGCGGCGAGGCCCAGCGCATCCGCCTCGCCGGCCAGCTCGGCTCGGGGCTCGTCGGCGTCACCTACGTCCTCGACGAACCGAGCATCGGCCTGCACCCCCGCGACAACGACCGGCTCCTCGGCACGCTGCGCCAGTTGCAGGGCCGGGGCAACACCGTGCTCGTGGTGGAGCACGACGAAGCCACCATCCGGCACGCGGACCACGTGGTCGAGCTCGGCCCGGGTTCGGGACGGCTCGGCGGCGAGATCGTCTACCAGGGCGACGTCGCCGGCATGCTTGCGGACAAGAAGTCGCTGACCGGCAAATACCTGCGCGGCGACGCCGCCTCGCCCATTCCGGAAACGCGCCGGCGGTCGGAAAAGTCCCTGGTGCTGCACGGCGTGACCACCAACAACCTGAAAAACATCGATGCGGAAATTCCCCTGGGGTGCCTGGTCTGCGTCACGGGCGTGTCGGGCTCGGGCAAGAGCTCGCTGGTCATGGACACGCTCTACAAGCACCTCGCCCTGGCCAAGGGCCTCAAGGTGGACGCGCCGGGCATGATCGCGGGCATCGAGGGGGCGGAACTCGTCGAAAAGATCGTGAGCATCGACCAGACGCCCATCGGGCGCACGCCGCGCTCCAATCCGGCAACCTACACCAAGGTGTTCGACGAGATCCGCGAGATTTTCGCCACCACGCCCGACGCCAAGCGGCGCGGCTTCAAGCCCGGCCGGTTCAGCTTCAACGTCAAGGGCGGGCGTTGCGAGGCCTGCGGCGGCGACGGGCAGATCCGCGTGGAGATGCACTTCCTGCCGGACATCTTCGTCACCTGCGAGGTCTGCGGCGGGCTGCGCTACAACCGCGAAACCCTGGACGTGCGCTACAAGGGACTGACCATCGCCGAGGTGCTGGACCTGACCGTGCGCCAGGCCAGGGGATTTTTCGAGAACTATCCGGTGCTCGACCGCAGGCTCGCGGTGCTCGAGGAAGTGGGGCTCGAATACCTGCACCTGGGCCAGCCGGCGACGACCCTTTCCGGCGGCGAGGCCCAGCGCATCAAGATCTCGCGCGAACTCGGCAAGCGCAGCCTGCCCGGCGCGCTCTACATCCTGGACGAGCCGACCACGGGGCTGCACATGCAGGAGGTGGGCAAGCTCATCACCGTGCTGCACAAGCTCGTGGACAAGGGCGCGAGCGTGGTGGTCATCGAGCACAACACGGACGTGGTCGCGGCCTCGGACTACGTGGTCGACCTCGGTCCCGGCGGCGGCGAGGCCGGCGGGCGCATCGTCGCCAAAGGCACGCCCGAGGAACTCAAGGCCAATCCCGATTCCGTGACGGGCCGCTTCCTCACCCTGCTCAAATAACGCCCCCCCGGCCCCTGCATCCTCGCCCACCCTCATCCTGACGCGTTCCGTGCGACGCGCACCCTCTCCCCCCTTCGGGGTGGTCCAGGAGGGGCCCTCGGCCCCTCCTGGCCGCCGGAGGCACTCTTCCTCCCCTCCTCGCCTCCACTCTACAAAAATATCTCCGGCTCCCGCCGCTCGCGGCAGTTGGCGGCGAGGCGCTGCGCCACCGCGAGCAGGGCCGGATGGACCATGCTGCGCGCGCGCGTGGGGCAGGCCTTGACGCAGGCGCAGCAGCGGATGCAGGCGGAGGCGTCCGTGGTCACGACGCCCTCTTCGTCCAGGCTCACGGCCGCAACGGGACAGATATCCGCGCACAGGCCGCAGCCCTGGCAAAGCGCCGCATCGACCTGCGGCGACACTCCGCCCGAAAGCCCGGTTTCGCGGTAGGGCCGGTTGCCGGGAACGGCGAGCGGCGGACAGGCCGCCAAATCGGTCAGCCCCGCCAGTTTGGCCACGACGGACAAGCCGAATTCCCGCGCCGCGCGCAGGTCGTCGGCGTCCGGCCGGCCCGGGGCGATGGGCGTCGCCGCGGCGCTGAAGGAATGCTCGCCGATGAAGGCCCCGGCCGCCACCGGCACGAAACCGCGCTCCCTGGCGAGGTCGTACAGTTCGAGCAGCGCGTCTTCATAGGCCCGGTTGCCGTAGGCCACGACCAGGACCGCGGGGCCGCCCGCGCCCGTGACGCGTCGCAGGCGGTCGACGGCCACGCCCGGCAGCCGGCCGGCATAGACCGGTGCGGCGAAGACGGC
>DQED01000283.1 GCA_003525525.1 Desulfovibrio sp. | reverse complement strand
CGCGATCGAAACCGCCACGCCGGTCGCCGCGGTCGCGATCGCCGCCGGGACGGCGCGGGCCGCCGGTCTTGGCGTAGTCGGCCGGGTCGTAGGGGATGCCGCGCTCCTCGTTGAGCACGGCCTTGCGCGAGAGCCGGATGCGGCCCGTGGGCTCCTGTTCGAGCACCTTGACCGTGATCTCCTGGCCGAGCTTGACCACGTCGGAAGGCGCGCCCACGCGCTCGACGTCGAGCTGGGACACGTGGCACAGGCCCTCGAGTCCGGGCAGGATCTCGACGATGGCGCCGCAGTCGATGATCTTTTTCACCGTGCCCGTGTAGTTGGTCCCGACGTCGGCATGCTGGTCGTAAAACAGCACGCGCTCCTTGGCCTTTTCCAGGGACTCCAGGGTGGGGGCGAAGATGGAGATCTTGCCNNCGATGTCGATGGACGCGCCGGTGTCGGCCGTGATGGCCTTGATGTTCTTGCCGCCGGGTCCGATCACTTCGCGGATCTTTTCCGGATTGATGTTGACCACGGCGAGCTGCGGGGCCAGCGGCGAGAGCTCGGGCCGCGGCGCGGCGAGCGTCTCGGCCATGCGGCCGAGGATGTGCAGCCGGGCTTCCTTGGCCTGGTTCAGGGCCTGGCGCATGACGGCCTGGGGGATGCCCGTGATCTTGATGTCCATCTGGATGCCGGTGACGCCGTGGGCGGTGCCGGCGACCTTGAAGTCCATGTCGCCCATGGCGTCCTCGTCGCCGAGGATGTCCGTGAGCACGAGGAAGTCGTCGCCCTCCTTGATCAGGCCCATGGCGATGCCGGCCACGGCTTCCTTGACCGGGACGCCGGCGTCCATGAGCGCGAGCGACGCGCCGCACACCGAAGCCATGGACGAGGAGCCGTTGGACTCCATCACCTGGGAGACCACGCGCATGGTGAAGGGGAACTCCTCGGGGCCGGGCAGGACCGGCAGGATGGAGCGCTCGGCGAGCGCGCCGTGGCCGATCTCGCGGCGGGACGGGCCGCGCATGGGCTTGACCTCGCCCACGCAGTAGGGCGGGAAGTTGTAGTGGAGCATGAAACGCTTGTAGGTCTCGCCGTTGAGCGTTTCGATCTTCTGCTCGTCGCCGGTGGAGCCGAGCGTGGCCACGCACAGGGACTTGGTCTCGCCGCGCGCGAAGATGGTCGAGCCGTGGGTGCGCGGCAGCACGCCCACCTCGATGCCGATGGGGCGCACGGTCTTGGTGTCGCGGCCGTCCAGGCGGATGCCGGTCTCCTTGATGAGCGCGCGCAGGAGCTTTTTCTCCATGCCCTCGAGGATGTCGCCGGCCTTGGCCTTGTAGGTGGGCTCGTCCGGGAAGGCCGCGAGCACGGCCTCGATCACGGTCTGCTTGACGGCCTTGCGCGCTTCGCGGCGGGGCATCTTGTCCTTGATGGCGAAGGCGGCCTTGAGCCCGGCCTCGGCCTTTTCGTGGACCAGCTTTTCCAGTTCCGCGATGGGCGCGGGCGGCACGAAGGCGATCTTCGGCTTGCCGGCCTTCTCGCGCAGCTCCTCCTGGAGGTCGATCAGCGGCAGCACGGTCTTGTGCCCCCACTCCAGGGCGTCGGCCAGCATGTCCTCGGACACGAACTGCCCGCCGCCCTCGACCATGACCACGGCGTCGCGGGAGGCGGCGAAGGTCAGGTTGAGGGTGCTCTCGGCCTTGATCATGGGCACGGTGGGGTTGAAGACGAACTGGCCGTCCACGTAGCCCACGCGGCCGCCGGCGATGGGGCCTTCGAAGGGGATCTTGGAGATGTGCAGCGCGGCCGAGGCGGCGGTCAGGGCCAGCACGTCGGGCTCCACCTGGCCGTCGGCCGAGAGCACGGTGGCGATGATCTGCACCTCGTCGCGGAAGCCCTTGGGGAAAAGCGGCCGGCAGGGGCGGTCGATCAGGCGGCACACCAGCACCTCGCGTTCGGAGGGGCGGCCGATTTCGCGGCGGAAGTAGGAGCCCGGGATGCGCCCGGCGGCGTAGGACATTTCCTGGTAGTCGACGGTGAGGGGGAAAAAGCCTTTTTCCTCGGGCAGGGCCTGGGTGCAGGCCGTGACCAGCACCACGGTGCCGCCGGACTGGACCCAGACGGCCCCGTCGGCCTGGTTGGCCAGGCGGCCGGTTTCGAGGATGACGGCATTGCCGCCGATGGTGGTTTCGAGTCGGATCGGATCGAACGTGAGAGTCATGGGCACCTCGCTGAAGGGTGGGGATGAACGACGGATGGTGTCAGCCCTCCCGCCATGCAGCAGGCGCGACGGCCGCCGGGACGCCGGGTCCCGGGAGCGGGCGCGCATAATGCATGCGCGGGAAGGAAGCGGGGCCTGCCGCAAGACAGGCCCCGCCTTTTGACGCTACTTGCGCAGTCCGAGCTTCGCGATCAGGTCGCGATAGCGCTGGATGTCCTTTTTCTTCAGGTAGTTTAAGAGTTTGCGGCGCTGGCCGACCAGTTTGAGCAGGCCCGTCCGGGAATGGTAATCCTTGGGATGGGACTTGAAATGGTCGGTCAGGTACGTGATGCGCGCCGTCAGCAGGGCGACCTGCACCTCGGGGGAGCCGGTGTCGCCGTCGTGCTTCTTGTGTTCCGTGATGACGTTTGCCTTGTCTTCGGCAGTCATAACCACAGCGCTATCCTCCAGTGTTGGGGGTGATCGTTCGCTCGGGGACGGTGCGTCCGCCGCGCCGGGCCGGTTGCGGGTCGCCGAACAGACCGCGCAGGATGGCCCACCTGTGTCCACCGTCCGCTTCCTCGGCCCTGGCCAGGGCCAGGGGCCGGGAGTCCTCGTCGCAAAGCAGGGCGTTTTCCCCGGCGACGGCATCGCGCCCGGCGCGCACGCGCACGCCCTGGCGCACCAGGGCGGCGGCGTCTGCGCCAAGCGTGACGGTCCGCCAGTGGGGCAGGGCCGCCTCAAGCGGGATCACC
>DQED01000140.1:5138-13034 GCA_003525525.1 Desulfovibrio sp. | reverse complement strand
GCAGGTCGCGCTGCAACTGGCCGTAATTGGACCACAGGCCCAGGTCGTCGGCGAGGTGCATGCCCACCATGCAAGCCTCGATGGCGGCCTCGCCGCTGTTTTTGCCGTCGAGCCCCTTGAAGAACTTCCGGCCGAACTGCAAGGCGATGCACGTGTTTTGCGCCGTGTCCGGGATGCCGAACTTGGCCGCAACGGACGGCACCTTGAGCATGGTGTGGCAACGGATGGGGCAGGCCGTGCAGCCGTTGCCGCGCACGGTGTATTTCCAGGCCTCCTCGCCCAGGAAATAGGCGGCGCTGTTGGTGCGGTAGGCGATGCGGTTGACGTCGTGGATGTTGCCTGTGATTTCGACCGGCGGTTTCGCCGCGCCCCAGCGCTTGCCGGGCCGGCCGATCCAGCGGGAGGCCGGATTGTAGTATTCGGACTGGGGCGTGGGAAAGCTCGGCACCACATGCTGGTTGTTGCCGCCGAGGAGGGAGAGGTGGAATTTGACGAGTTTCTCCCACTCGCCCTTGTCCCCGGCGATGCGCACCGCGCCGCTGCCTTGTACGGCCACGGCCTTGAGGTTTTTCGCGCCCATCACCCCGCCCACGCCCCCGGCCGAGTGGGAGACGGAATTGACCACCATGCCCATGGGGGCCTGGTTTTCCCCGGCCTGGCCGATGGCCGCCACCACGCAGTCCGGCCCCATCTCCTGGCTGATCTCCAGGGTGGCCCGGCGGATGCCCGTGCCCCACAGATGGCGGGCGTCGCGGATTTCCACATGGGCGTCGCGGATCATGAGCCACACGGGTTTGTCGGCCTTGCCTTCGACGATCAGGGCGTCGTAGCCGGCGTATTTGAGCTTGGCCGCGAAATGCCCGCCCATGTGGCCCGACCCGACCAGCGGGCGGGGCCAGCAGGTGGGAAAGATGGTGGTCACGGTAGCGCGGCCGTTGCAGGGCACGCTCGTGCCGACCAGCACTCCGGCGGCGAAGACCAGCTTGTTGGCCGCCTCGAAAGGGCCGGTCCCGGCCGGGACTTCGTCCCAGAGCACCCGGTAGCCGATCCCGGCTCCGCCGAGCACCGACGCGTAGCGTTCGATCGTGTCTTCGGTGCCGATTTTTCCCGTGGAAAGATCCACGCGCAGGACCTTGCCGACAAATCCGCCGCTGCGTGCAGCCATGACAGGCTCCTTGCCCAGGGCAACGATTATTTGGAAACGGCCTTCCCGGCCGGGACATGGCAATCCGCGCAGGCGGCGGCTTTTTCCGGGGCGACCACGGACAGCGTGGCCCCCTCCGGCCTTCCGTCGCGGGTGAGGTCCCGCCAGGGCACGTAGTGCAGGGCCGCGGCCGGACAGGCCTCCACGCATTTGGGGCTGCCGTGGCAGAGAAAGCATTTCGTGGCGACCCCGGCTTCTTCGTCGAAGGAGAGCATGCCCCAGGGACAGGCCCGCTGGCACAGGCGGCAGCCCACGCACGCGGCGGCATCGACGACCCGGGCTCCTGTTCGGGGATCGGCCTTGATGGCGTTTTGCGGGCAGGCCGCGGCGCAGGGCACGGGATGCGGGCACTGGCGGCACACGCCCTGGAGCACCAGCCCGTCGCCCCAGTCCCCGTGCATGCCGTCGCCGCCGGTCGGGCCGGCGAGGCCGTAGTTGACGGCGCGGGCGATCTTGATCCGCGCCAGGGAAGGCTGGGCGCGGCCGTCGTTGAATTCGGTGCAGGCCAGCTCGCAACGCTGGCAGCCCACGCAGCGGGTGGGATCGGCCAGGATGATCCCCTTGGCGCTGTCCAGGATCACCAGCGGGGCGTTCTCGCCCAAGGCCTCGCCGAGGCCCATGAAGGCCAGGCCGGAAAGCGCGCAGACGGACAGCTTGAGAAAGCTCCGGCGGGACAGTTCGGCCTCCCATCCGGAGGCCTTTGCCGCCCGTTCGATCCACTCAGGCGAGATGCTGCGGATTTTTTCCATGTCGCGCCTCCCGCAACGAGCGCCCCGGTCACGGGGACCGGAAAAAACGCTACGGCATGCTGGGTCTTGCCCTGTTCATAAAGCGCTTTTCCCCGGGCGTCCATGGCGCGCTGCGGCAGGGGGAGAGCGCCTTTGCCCGTTCACGGCGACGCGCGTTTTGGCCTCAGTCGAGGCCCCGGCGGAAGAACCAGCCCGCCAGCGCCAGGGTGACGACGGCGATGGGCGCAAGGGGCCAGACCGTGTCCAGAGCCATGTCGAAAGGCATGCCCTTGAGCATGATGCCGCGCACGGCCGCGAGAAAGTGGCGCATGGGGTTGGCCAGGGAAAGGAGCTGGAGCGCCTGGGGCATGGTCTCGAGGGGCGTGGCGAAGCCCGAGAGCAGGGTGGCCGGAATCATGAACGTGAACGTGCCGAGGATCGCCTGCTGCTGCGTGTTGCAAAGCGACGAGATGAAAAGCCCGAACCCCACCACGGAAAAGAGGTAGAGCACCATGCAGAACGCAAGCGTCGTAAGCGACCCGTGGCAGGGGATGCGGAAAAGCAGGATGGCCGCCGCCACGATGGCGACGCTCTCGACGATGCCGAGGATCATGGCCGGCAGGGTCTTGCCGACGAGGATCTCCCAGGGCGAAAGCGGCGAGACGAGCAACTGGTCGAAGGTGCCGAGTTCGCGCTCCCGGGCCACGG
The DNA here is from genome assembly GCA_003525525.1 of Desulfovibrio sp. Taxonomy (GTDB): domain Bacteria; phylum Desulfobacterota; class Desulfovibrionia; order Desulfovibrionales; family Desulfovibrionaceae; genus Solidesulfovibrio. The sequence continues at coordinate 10,394 of DQED01000140.1, read as the reverse complement.
AGAGCGAGGTGACCACGAGCCCCACGATCATGCTCAGCATGCCGATGAGGTTCGGCACCGTGAACCAGAGGTAGTCGAGGTTCGGGTTGAACCAGTTGCGGGCGACGAGCGTCGCGGGCAGTCCCGGCAGGCCGCGCTTAGCGTAGAGGTCGTCGTTGTACTGCTTGACGACGAGCTCTGCGTAACCCTCGACGATCTGGGCGGCGTTGCTGCGCCTGCCGTCGAGGAGCAGCTGCGCCGTGGCCTGGCGGCCGGCGGCCACGTCGCGCGAGAAGTTTGCGTCAAGGACCAGCACGGCCATGGCCCGCTCGTTTTCGAGCGTCGGGGCCACCTGCCCCTGGTCAGCCAGGGAAAACACCTTGGTGAAATAGGGCGAACCGGAGAAACGTTGCGTCAGTTCCACGGCCGCCTTGCCGCCGTCCTTGTCGAGCACGGCCAGCGAAACGTTTTTCACTTCGAGGGTTGCGGCGAAGGCGAAGATGCCCAGTTGCAGGATGGGCGGCATGAACAGGGCGATGCGGCTTTTCTTGTCGCGAAGGATGGCCAGCAGTTCCTTGACGACCAGGGACTGGATGCGCGCGATGTTCATGACAGGGTCCGGCTCGAATTTTTGAGCGTGAGGGCGAACATGACGGCGGCGATGGCGGCCATGCCGGCCATGTTGGGCATAAGCAGCCCCCAGGCGTCCCCGACCAGGAACAGGGTCTTGAGACACGACACGTAGTAGCGCGCCGCGATGCAGCGCGAGAGCCATTCGACGGGCAGGGGCATGCTCGAGGGCTCGAACACGTAGCCGGACAGGAAATAGGCCGGCAAAAACGCGGTGATGATCGCGGCCTGGGAGGCCACGAACTGGCTGTTGGAGAGGGATGAGATCAGAAGCCCGAGCCCCAGGGCCGAGAGCATGAAGACCGAGGACACGACCGCGAGCGCGAAGGTCGAGCCGCGAAAGGGGACATGGAAGACGGCGAGGGTGATGCCGAGGCACAGGAACATGGCCATCATGCCGAGCAGGAAGTAGGGCAGCAGTTTGCCGAGCAGCATCTCGAACCGCCCCACGGGTGTCGCGAGCATGGCCTCCATGGTGCCGCGCTCCCATTCCCGGGCCACGACCAGGGCCGTGAGCAGCGCCCCGATCAGCGTGAGGTTGATGGCCATGCCGCCGGGCAGCAGGCTGTTGAGGCTGACCAGCTCCTGATTGTACCACGTGCGAGGCGCAAGGCGCACGGGCTCGGTCGCGCTCGCGCCCCGCTCCCGCGCCCGCCGCTCCATCCAGGCCTGCCAGACGCCCATGGCGTAGTTCTGGAGGAAGGTCGCCGTGTTGGGGACGGAGCCGTCGGCGATGACCTGGAAGGGGACCGTGACGTCGGCGCGCGCCAGGTCCCGGCTGAAGGTCTGGGGGATGACCACCAGCCCGTAGAGGTCGCCGCGCGTCAGGGCGTCGGTGAACTCGCGCCGGTCGCCGCCCTGGCGCACGTCGAAGTATTTGGTGGCCGTAAAAGAGGCCGCCAGGTCCCGGGCGGCGGGGGAGTGGTCCTCCAGCGCCAGGCCGATGGCGATGTGTTCGATGTCCAGGTTGGTCGAGTAGCCGGAAAGCAGCGTCAGGAAGACCGGCAGGATGAGGCCGATCAGGATGGACGAGGGGTCGCGCACGATTTGCAGGGACTCCTTGGCCATGATCGCGCGCAGGCGGCGCAGGGACGGGGCGCTCATGCCGCCGCCCCCGGAGGTTCTTCCCGGTCGCTTCGCGCAACCAGCGCGATGAAGGCTTCCTCCAGGCTCGGGTCGGGCGTCTCCGGGGTTCGTGCCTCGTCCTTGAGGGCGTCGGGCGAGCCGATGGCGATGACCGCGCCGCGGTAGACCAGGGCGATGCGGTCGCAGTATTCGGCCTCGTCCATGAAGTGGGTCGTGATCATGATCGTGACGCCGCGTTCGACCATGCCGTTGATGTGCGTCCAGAATTCGCGCCGGGTGATGGGATCGACGCCGGAGGTCGGCTCGTCGAGGAAGAGCACGGCGGGTTCGTGCATCACCGCGCAGGCCAGGGCCAGGCGCTGCTTGAACCCGAGGGGGAGCGTGTCGGCCGAGGCCGCAAGGTGCGGCCCCAGCGCGAAGATGTCGATCATGCCTTCGATGGCCGCCTTGCGCCGCGCGCCGGCGAGGCCGTAGATGCCGGAGAAAAACTCCAGGTTCTGGCGGCAGCTCAGCGTGCCGTAGAGCGAAAATTTCTGCGACATGTAGCCGATGCGCGCCCTGGCCGCGCCCGGGCTCTTGCCGAGCGCCAGACCGTCGACGAGGGCCTGGCCGGCGCTTGGCTTAAGCAGCCCGCACATCATTTTGAACGTGGTGGATTTGCCTGCGCCGTTCGGGCCGAGCAGACCGAAGATCTCGCCCTGGCGGATGGCGAAGCTGATGTCCCTGGCCGCGGTGAACGCGCCGAAGCGTTTGGTCAGGTTCCTGGCCTCGACCACGGCCGTACGGCGCGGCGTTTTCGGCTCCATCTGCCGGGCCAGGGCCGAGACGCCGCCCGGGCCGCCGCCGAGAATGTCCAGGAAGGCGTCCTCGAACCGGGGAGGCACGGCCACGAGCGCCGCTTCCGGGCCGGCCTTGAGGGCCTCCAGGTCGATGGGCGGGGCGTCCTTCGCGGCGACGAGGCGCACGTGGCGTCCCTGGATCACGCCGTCGAGAATGCCTTTTTGCCCCAGGGCCCGGCGCAGCACGGCCCGGCGGTTGCCCGCGATGCCCCGGACCTGGAAGACGCGGCCGTCCACCCGGGACGTGAGCGCCCCGGGCGCGCCGTCGAAGAGCAGATGCCCGGCGGCCAAAAGCAGCACATGGTCGCAGGCCTCGGCTTCGTCCAGGTACGACGTGCTCCAGAGCACGCCGATGCCGTCGTCGGCCAGGGCGCGTACCATGCGCCAGAGCTCGCGCCGTGAAATGGGGTCCACGCCGACGCTCGGTTCGTCGAGCAGCAGCAGTTCCGGCCGGCGGATCATGGCGCAGGCCAGGCCGAGCTTCTGCTTCATGCCGCCGGAGAGCCTGCCGGCCAGGCGCGTGGTGAAGGGCGCGAGCCCCGTGAAGCCGAGCAGGCGCGCAAACGTCGCGGCGCGGTCGGCGTCGGGAAGATTGCGCACGGCGGCGTAGAGCCGCAGGTTCTCGATGACGCTCAAGTCTTCGTAGAGGCCGAACTTCTGCGGCATGTAGCCGATGCGGGCATGGATGGCGTCGGCCTGGGTCACGGGATCGCGGCCGAGCACCGTGAGCGTGCCCCGGGTCGGGTGGAGCAGGCCGGCCAGGAGCCGGATGCAGGTCGTCTTGCCCGCGCCGTCCGGGCCGATCAGCCCCGTGACCATGCCGGCGGGGATTTCCGCCGTGAGGGCGTCGAGCGCGGGCGGACCGCTTGCGCCAAAGCGCATGGTCAGCGCCGCGACCGTGGCCAGGGCCGGGTTCACCGCGCGTCCTTCGCTGCGGCGGGAGGCTCCGGCAGGACGGTGACGGGCATGCCCTGGCGCAACCCGTCGTCCGGGTTGTCGATGAGAATGCGCAGCCGGTAGACGAGGTCCGTGCGCAGCGCCTCGGTTTCCACATTCTTGGGCGTGAATTCGGCCACGGGCGAAATGAAGCCCACGCGTCCGGCATAGGGCTTGTCCGGCTGCGAGTCGGTGAAGACCCGCATGGGCATGCCGAGGCTCACCTTGCCGAGCGACGGCTCCGGCACGTAGGCCCGCACCCAGACCGGCTTGTCGAGGGACACCACGAGCACCGTGACCCCGGCCGCGACCACGGCCCCGGGCTCGCGCACGCGCGACAGGACGCGGCCGCTTGCGGGGCAGACGATGCGGGTGTCGGCAAGGTCCGTTTCGGCCGTGTCCACGGAGGCCTGGGCGGAGCGGTACGACGCCTCGGCCGAGGCCACGTCCTCGGCGCGGAAGCCGGCGAGCTGGAGCGCCAGGGCCTTGCGCGCCTTTTCCAGTTGCGCGCGCAGCGCGTCGCGGCTGTAGCCGGCCGATTCGCTCTCCTCCACGGAGACGGCCTGGTCATGAAGCAGGGTCTTGCGCCGGCGCGCCAGGCGGGAGGCGTTTTCCACCTCGGCCTCGAGCCGGGCGACTTCGGCCCGGGCCTGGGCGATGTCTTCTTCGCGGGAGCCGGCGTGGTGCTTGTTCATGTCGGCCAGGGCCACATCGCGCTCGGCCCTGGCCTTGGCCAGGGCGTCCTCGTACGGCTGCGCGTCCAGTGTCGCCAGCACGTCGCCGACCGTGACGCGGTCGCCTTCGTCCACGCGCACGGCCGCGATCTTGCCGGGCACGCGAAAGGAAAGCTCCACCTGGCGGATGTCCACGTTGCCGAAGAGCTTGAGGCCCGGGGCGCGCTGCCCGTTGTGGCGCGCCGCGTACCAGCCGACGGCGCAGGCGGCGAGGGCCGCGACAAGGAGGATGTACTTTCTGGTCATGGCATGCCTCGCGCGCCGGCCGGCGCGAAACCCGCGACGGACGCTTCCGCCTGCCGGATGCAGGCCGCGACGAGCGCGTGCAGGTGCGCGTCGGTCAGACCATCGCTTTGCAGCAGGTGCAGGAGACTGGGCAGGCCGATGCGGAAGATGAAAATCTGCCCGAGCATCGCCATGGCGGCCAGGTGCAGCTCCAGGGAGCCGGGGGCAAGCGCCGTCAGGCGGCCGAGAAGCGCGGACAGGGCGGCGTGGATGTGCAGGAGAAAGCCGTTGTGGAGGAAGTCGAAACCCTGCGTGGGCGCGATTTGTTCCTGGAGGAGGATCTGCGTGCCCGAACCCGACTGCGCGTCCCGGAGCATGGTCGTCGTCAGTGTCCGCACCAGCTCCCGCAGGTGCGTAAGGAGCGTTTCGCGGTCCGCCGCGGCGTCGTCGCAGGCCGCCTGCGCCCGGCGCAGGCAGGGGCCGATCTCCATAAGCTTGCTGGCGACGATGTGCTCCAGCACGGCGCGGTACAGCCCTTCCTTGCCGCCGAAATGGTAGGGAATCGCCGCGAGGTTCGCCTGCGCCTCCCTGGCCAGGGCGCGGGTGGTCGTGGCCTCGAGTCCGTGCCGGCCGAAAAGGAGCAGACCGGCTTCAATGAGCCGTTGCCGGGTGTCGTTGTCCTTGGGTTGTGCCTGGCTGCGCGGCATGTCCGCCCCCGGAATGATACGATTCATTCGTATGAATGAATCCTTTGCCCGCTTTCGTCAACCGCACGCCGTGCGCCGGCCGCCGCAGGCGACGCAGCGCGCGGGATGCCGGGCTGGCGG
>DQED01000140.1:0-5126 GCA_003525525.1 Desulfovibrio sp. | reverse complement strand
CCTGAGGAGAACCGCGGCGGGTGCGGGCGAGGGGTGAAGCGCAGTGGATGCGGGGCTAGAAAAAGCTCGCCACGAGTGTCGCGGCGTCGATGCCGCGCATGTATTCTTCCAGGGCGACGCCGGCAAGACGTGCGGCCAGGGCCTCGGGCGCGTGCCGGCAGCCGACGAGCCGGGCCTCGAGGGCGGCGACGTCGCGCGCGCCGAAGTATTCGCCGTAAAAGCGCAGCGCGGTGATGACGCCCTGCGTGACGTCGCAGTGCGTCTCCAGCATGCCGCCCGGGGTGCGCGCGGCCCTGGCGAAAGCGTAGCGGGGCGAGCGCCCGAAGTTCCAGTCATAGGTGCGGTATTTGCCGTCGGCCAGCCGGGCCACGGCCGCTTCCTCTTCGGGGGAGAGCGGCTGGGCGGCGTCGGCGCGACCGCCGGACATGTGGTCGAACACGGCCCGCATGAAGGCTTCGACGCGCATGGGGACCGGCAGCCAGGCGCTGATGTTGGTCACGCGCCGCGCCACGCTTTTCACGGCCTTGTCCTGGTACTTGAGCGGATTGATGCGCAGCGCCTCGGACAGGTCGGCGATGGAGGCGGAAAAGAGCAGGGTGCCGTGGTGCAGCACGCGGTCGCCGAGCATGCACTGCGCGTTGCCGGAAATCTTTTTGCCGTCGATGGACAGGTCGTTGCGGCCGTCGAAGCGGCACGCGACGCCGAGCGCGGCCAGGGCCTCGATGACGGGCGCGGTGAAGCGCCGGAAATCGAGCTGTCCGCCGGGAGGACGACTGGCGATGCAGGTGAAGTTGACGTTGCCGAGGTCGTGGAAGACCGCGCCGCCGCCGGTCAGGCGCCGGATCACGGGAATGCCGTGCGCCTGCACGTAGGCCTCGTTGATTTCCGCGCGTGTGTTCTGGTTGCGCCCGACGATGATGGAGGGCGCGTTGCGCCAGAGCATGAACACGTCGCCCTGCCCGTGGCGGAGCAGCCATTCTTCCGTGGCCAGGTTGACGGCGGGGTCCGTGCTTGTCAGGAGCAGGTATCGCATGCGGTGCGCCAAGGGGGTTGCGCGTTGCCGGGACAGGCAGGGGACGCCCCTGGTTTCCCGGCGGCATTCAGGGTAGGGTGGCGGCGAAATCGCTCAAGGAGAGGATCATGATCACGCATATCGTCATGTGGACCCTCAAGGACGCGGCCGAGGGCCGGGACAAGGTCGCCAACGCGGCGGAAATGAAGGCCCGGCTTCTGGCGCTGCCCGCCAAGGTGCCGCTCGTGCTGGAGATGCGGGTGGCCGAGGGCGGGGATATCTTCGCCGCCGTGCCGGCCACGGACATCGTGCTTTACACCACCTTCCGCAACAAGGAGGATTTGCAGACCTACGCCGTGCATCCCCTGCACGTGGAAGTGGTGGAATTCATCAAGAAAGTTGCGGCCGAACGCCGGGTGGTCGATTTCGAGTCCTAGCCGCGTTTGCGCTGCGCCCTTTCGCCGGGGCGTCGCTTGGCGAGGCCCGCCGTCCCGAGGGCCGGCGGGCCTTTTTCGCGCCGGCTTACTGCGGCGCGCTTCCCTTGTCCGGAACGGTTTCGCCCTTGGCGTTTTTCTTGTCCCGCTTGGGGCGCACGTAGCCTTTGTATTTGTCTTCGATCTTGGACTTGTCCTTGGCGAATTCCACCGCGTCCTTGGCGTGCTCGCGCTCGGACCAGGCGCGGTAGCGCGCTTCGGCCGCGTCCGAACGGGCCGTGGAGGGCGATTTTTTGGCGGGTGTCGCGGGGGGTGCGGCTTCGGCGGCGGGCGGGGTCTCTGCGGCGGCAACTGCGGAAACGGCCGCAGCGAGCACGCTTGCGGCGATGAAACACGAGGCGACGACCTTGCGCATGGATTCTCCCTGGCGGCCCGTCGGGCCGCATGACGGTCGGGCTGGACCTAATCACATTTCCCCTGCGCCGGCAATGGGCTTGGGCTGCCGGTCGGGCGTGCGGTCCTGGCCAAGCGTGGCGAGTTCACGTAGAGGATAGGCATGCCGGACATGCCCGCGCCCAACGAAAATGCCGCCTGCGTCGTCGCCTTCATGGATGCGTCGCCGGATCCGTATTTCTTCAAGGACGCCGCCTGCATCTATCGCTACGTCAACAAGGCGTTCTGCGATCTGTTCGGCATTGCCCGGGAGACGATCGTCGGGCGCAACGACTTCGACATCTTCCCCCGGGTCAACGCCCGCCGCCACCGCCGCGCCGACCTGTCCGTCCTGTCCACCGGCCGCTTCGCCTCCTTCGAGTACGAGGTCATCCACATGGGCCGCGCCGTGTGGCTGCAGGTGGTCAAGACGCCCGTGCGCGACGCTTCGGGACGCATCGCGGGGCTTTTGTGCGTGGCCCGCAACATCACCACGGGGAAGCCGCGGGAGGCCGATGCCGGCATCCTGCGCGGCGGCCGCAGCCAGGACATGGCCGAGGCGTCCGACGACCTGCGCCGGATCAACCAGGAGCTGCGCCGCCAGGTCGTCCAGCGCCACCAGGCCGAAAAGGCGTTGGAAGAGTCGCTGCGCACCGTCAACCTCATTTTCGAAAACAGCCCCATCGGCATTTCCCTCGTGTCCGAGCGCATCGTGCGCCGGGCCAACCCGCGCTTCCACGAGCTGTTCGCCAGTGCCCCGGGCGGCATCGTCGGCCGGGGAACGGCCGACTTCTATCCCGACCGGGCCGCGTACGAAGCGTTCGGCGAGGAGCATTATCCCGCCCTCGGCCGCGGGGAGCGCGTGGACACCGTGCGGCTCATGCGCCGTTTGGACGGCACGGATTTCTGGTGCCGCATCATCGGCCAGGTGCTTTTCCCCGAACGTCCCCAGGCCGGGTCCATCTGGATCATGGAGGACGTGACCGAACGCCGCCTGGCCGAGGAGGCCGCCCTGGCCGCCGACCGGCTCAAGCGGGAATTTACCGACAACATGTCCCACGAGATCCGCACGCCGCTCAATGGCATCATGGGTATGCTCCAGCTGCTGGAGGCGACGGAACTCTCCGCCGAGCAACGGGAGTGGCTCGCCACGCTGCGCCAGTGCGCCGGCAGCCTCGCCGACCTGCTGGAAGGGATGCTCGATTTTTCGCGTCTCGATTCCGGCGGCGGGGAGCCGCCCCGGCGCGAGCCGTTCTCCATCCGGGACATCGTCCAGGGAACGTGCAACTCCTTCCTGTCCGCGGCGCGGCGCAAGGGGCTCGCCCTCACATCCCGCATCTCCCTCGACATTCCCGAGGTGGTTCTCGGCGACGGCGGCGGGCTGCGCCGGGTGCTGGCGGCGCTTGTCGGCAACGCGGTCAAGTTCACGCCTGCGGGGACGGTGAAGTTGGACGTCGCGCGGGGCTGGGGCTGCCGTAGCGTGCCCGACGCATCCCGGGACGGCGGCACGGTCTATTTGGCCTTCAGCGTGCGGGACACGGGCATCGGCCTTGCGCCCGAGACGCTGCCCGGCATTTTCGAGCCGTTCCGGCAGGTGGACGGCAGCATGACGCGGCGTTTCGGCGGCGCGGGCCTGGGGCTGGCCATCGCCCGCAAGGTGGCCGAGGCCATGGGCGGCTACCTCGACGTGCAAAGCGAGCCCGGCAAGGGCAGCACGTTTTGCTTTTGCGTGCCCTTCGCCCTGCCCGACGCGGCGGACGCGCCGACCGCTTGACCCGCACCGGGGTTGCGGGCCATGCTCGCCCCATGTCCGCCCGCACGCCGCGTTTCGCTCCGGAAATCCTGCGCCGCCGCCTCGACCCGGACCTGCCCGGCCTCGAAGCCCGCCTGACCGCCTACCGCCGCCAAGCCTTCTCCCGCCACATCCACGACGCCTGGTGCGTGGGGCTGGTGCTTTCCGGCGCGACAAGGGCCCGGCTTGGCGCGGCGACATATCGGATCGCAGCCGGCGAAGCGGCCCTGATCGGGCCGGGCGAGCCGCATGCCTGCAATCCCGAGCCGGACGGCCGGCTGTGTTCCCTCGTCTTGTCGCTCGACGCCGCAGCGATCCGGCTCGCCGTCGGCGGCGCGGGCGAGCCGGCGTTTCGCGCGCCCCTCGTGCGCGATTCCCTGCTCGCGCGGCGCTGCGCCGGGCTTTACCGGACGCTCGGGACGCCGTGCGAGCGGCTGCGCAAGGAATCCCTGGTCTGTCTGGCGCTTGCGCCGCTCTTTTTGCGCCGCGCCGGCCGCGTCCCCTTGCGCGAACCCGGGGCCGCGGCCAGGGTGCGGGAATACCTGCGCGCCCATTACCGCCAAAACGTCCCCCTTGCCGCGCTCGCCGCCCTGGCCGGGCGCAGCCCGACCCATCTGCTGCGCCTGTTCAAGCGCGAATACGGCCTGCCGCCCCACGCCTACCAGAACCATCTGCGCGTGGAGCGGGCCAAGGCGCTGCTCGCCACGGACCTTCCGGCCGCCCAGGTGGCCCTGGAAGCCGGCTTTGCCGACCAGAGCCACCTCATCCGCGCCTTCACGCCCCAGGTCGGGGCCACGCCCGCCCAGTACCGCCGCAGCCTCCAGTCCTGACGCGGACGTCCCGCTTTCGGGCGCGGGAAGGCAATTTCGTCCAATTCCCCGGGCGTCCGATCTGCGATGCTCCCGCCGCGCGGCCGCAGGGCCGCCTGGAGGGAATGTGCGCAAGATGGAGCTTGCGGTCACGGCCGCGTTGGCCCTGACCCTTTTCGCCTGGGGCATGTCGTATGTCTGGACCAAGATCGCGTTGGCCGAGATGGGGCCTTTCACCCTGGTGTGTTTCCGGTTCGTCCTGGCGACGGGGCTTTTCGCCCTGGCCTATGCCGTGTCCGGCCGCCGGCCGCAAAGGCTTTCCCGGGCCGATCACGGCAGGCTTTTCCTGCTCGCCCTGATGCAGCCCGTGGGCCATTTCGCCTTCGAAACCTGCGGGCTCGCGCTGACCTCGGCCACGGCGGCGGCGCTCATCGTCGCGGCCATTCCGCTCACGGTCGCCGGCCTCGACGCGGCGCTCGGCCGCTCCCGGCCGGGGCTTGGCGAAATGGCGCGCATCCTGGCGTCCATCGTCGGCGTGGGTTGCGTCATCGCCGGCGGCACGGGGCTGCGTCTGGGCGGGCAGTTGGCCGGCGATCTGCTCATGGTGGGCGCGGTCGTGTCCACGGCCGGGTACGTGGTGCTCGGCG
>DQED01000319.1 GCA_003525525.1 Desulfovibrio sp. | reverse complement strand
AGGCCCATGCCCATGATGTTGGAGGTGGGGGAAAGCATCTCGCGCATGCCCGGGCCGCCTTGCGGGCCTTCGTAGCGGATGACCACCACGTCGCCGGGCTTGATCTGCCCGCCGAGGATGGCCGCGTTGGCCGCTTCCTCGCCGTCGAAGACGCGGGCTGGGCCTGTGTGGCGCATCATGGACGGGGCCACGGCCGACTGCTTGACCACCGCGCCGTCGGGCGCGAGGTTGCCGCGCAGGATGGCGATGCCGCCTTCGTTGGCATAGGGGGCCTTGGCGCGGATGACGTCATCGTTTTTGACGCGCGCCTTGAGGTCGACGAGGTTTTCGCCGAGCGTCTTGCCCGTGGCGGTCATGACGTCGAGGTGGAGCAGGCCCCGTTCGGCCAGGGCGCTCATGACGGCCGGAATGCCGCCGGCGCGTTCGAGGTCGTCGAGGTAGTGGTGGCCGGCCGGGGAGAGCTTGCAGAGGTTGGGGGTCTTGCGCGAGACGGCGTCGAAGATGTCCAGCGTCAGCGGCAGGCCGGCCTCGGCGAAGACGGCGGGCAGATGCAGCACGGTGTTGGTGGAGCATCCGAGCGCCATGTCCATGGTCACGGCGTTTTCCAGGCTTTTTTCCGTGACGATGTCGCGCGGCCGGATGTTTTTTGCGAGCAGATCCATGACGCGCATGCCGGCCTTTTTCGCCAGGCGCACGCGCTTGGCCGAAACCGCCGGGATGGTGCCGTTGCCGGGCAGGCCCAGGCCCACGGACTCGGACAGGCAGTTCATGGAGTTGGCCGTGAACATGCCCGAACACGAACCGCAGCCGGGGCAGGCGTTTTCCTCGAGCTCGTCGAGGCGTTCCTGGCCGATGTCGCCGCGCTTGAACTTGCCCACGGCCTCGAACACGTCGATGAGGTCGCAGGAGCCCTCCGGCGTGTTGCCGGCGAGCATGGGGCCGCCGCTGACGATGACGGCCGGGATGTTGAGGCGCAGCATGGCCATGAGCATGCCCGGCACGACCTTGTCGCAGTTGGGGATGCACACCAGCGCGTCGAAGGGATGGGCCATGGCCATGATCTCGATGGAATCGGCAATGATCTCGCGGCTGACCAGGGAGTAGTGCATGCCGGCGTGGTTCATGGCCAGACCGTCGCACACGCCGATGACGGGAAAGGCCATGGGCGTGCCGCCGGCCAGGCGGATGCCGGCCTTGACGGCTTCGGCGATGGTGTTCAAGTGGATGTGGCCGGGTACGACTTCGTTGGCGGAGTTGACCACGCCGATAAGGGGGCGCTCCATCTCTTCCCGGGTCAGGCCCAGGGCGTAGAGCAGGGAGCGGTGGGGTGCTTTTTCCAGTCCGGATTTGAATTGGGAGCTGCGCATGGCGGTTTCCTCGTATCGAAAGAGTGCGGCGTTTCGCCGGGGACGCGAGTTTTTCACACCCTTGGCGCTTCTGGCAAGTTCGACGCCGCCTGCCGGCGCTTGGTCCCGGAACTGATCGGAGTTGCGCCTTGCGTATCGTAAACCTGCACAGCACGGCATTTGTGGCGGCGTTTCGCGCCCTTGGCCACGAGGTTCTGTCCGTCGGCATCGGTCCCGGCTGCGACGTGCCCTTGTCCGAACCCCTTTCCGCAAGACGGTTCACGGACCTGCTCGATGCCCAGGGCATGGCCCCGGATCTGGTCTTCTGGTGCGACGCCTGCCAGATCCCCTGGGTGTTCGGGCTGGAAACCCTGCCCGCCGTGGTCATCGGCTATTCCGTGGACCAGTACATGCACCCCTGGCACGTGCCCTACAGCATGGCGTTCGACGCCGTGTGCGTGGCGCAGCGCGACTACCTGCCCCTTTTCGAGGAATCGCCCCATTGCCGGCCGGTCAAATGGCTGCCGCTATTTTGCGATCCTTCGCGCGACCGCGACCCGGGCCTGCCCCGCGACGTACCCGTTTCCTTCGTCGGCACTCTCGACGGCCGGGTCAACAGCGCCAGGAAACCTTTTTTGCAGGCGTTTCGGACCAAGGCCCCCCTTTTCATGACCACGGGCGCATACGCGCCCATTTTCGGGCGCAGCCGCCTCGTGCTCAACCAGAGCGCGGCAGGGGAACTCAATTTCCGCGTATTCCAGGCCATGGCCTGCGGCGCGGCGCTCGTGACGGAGGATGTGGGCAACGGTCTGGAGACGCTTTTCACGCCGGGCACCGACTTGCTGACCTATCGGCGCGGGGATCCCGATGATGCGGCCCGGGTGGCCCTGGCCGCGCTTGCCGACCCTGACCTGGAAACGGTCGCGCGGGCAGGGCGTGAGAAAACCCTTTCCCGGCATACGGTTTTGGCCCGGGCGCGGACCCTTCTCGCCCTGGCCACACGCCTGGCCGCCCAAGGCGCGCCGGCCAAACGCCTGCACGCGCTGTCCGGCGTGCGACGGCAGTTGCGCAAGGCCTACGCCATGCTGGCCCTGGACGAGCACCTGCCGCTTCGCACGTCCGACCGCGAATTCTTCCTTTCCCAGGCCCGCTTCTGAGGCGTCACGTGGCCTGCCGCGCATAGGGCCGGGCATGGCTATCGCGCGCGCCGTTTTTTCCGCCAAGGGCCTTTTTCCAGCCCCATTCGGCGAACAGCAGATAGAGCCATGCCGGCACCGGGCAGGGTGCCGCAATGTCCACGCTTGCCGCGATATCCGGCATCCGCGCGGCAACAAACAATTCCGCCTTGCGCTCTATCGCCGCGCGCGCCCTGCGGCCAAACCAGCCCAACGCTTCGAGGGACCGGCCTTCGTAGAATCCGCTGCCGCCGACCCCGCATCCGCCAAGCCAGGCGAAACCCGCCTGCTGTGCGAACAGGCGGCACATGGCCAATGCGGCGTCGTTGTTGACGCTTTCCGGAAATCCGCAGTTGATGACGGCTGAAAACCGCTGGCTCCTTCGCGGCGGCACTTCCTTTCTCCAGGCAAGCAACCGCGTAAGCGCCGCCTGGGTATGCCCCGGCAACTGGTCGGCATAGAGCGGCGAAAAAAGCCATACGCCATCCGCGGCATCCACGGCTGCGGCCAGTTCCGTAAACGCTTCCTCGTCCTGGGCCGCCCCGAGCAGATCAAAGGACTCGACTTCCGCCCCTGCAGCGTTCAGCGTTTTTCCCGCATAGGCAGCGAACCCATCAGAAACGCTGTGCTTTTTCCTGGGAGAACCATGAAGGAGCACGATGCGACGCGCCGACGCAGGCATGGATTCCTTCCCGAAATCCAAAGCTCCGGCCACGACCGCCTCGACGCTTTCCTGCGTCATGGGAGCATACGCCACCGCACTGGCATGAAAGGGACTCAGCAAATTCGCCGCGTTTCGCGCCGCCACGCCGGCAAACAACTGTTCCATGTCCGCGCAGGCGCCCGGCAACAGACCGATGGCCACGAACGCCGGCGTTTTCTCGTAGCGTGCGAAATGCCGCGTACGGCCGTGAAGCCGCTGGAAATGGGGGAGCAGCGTCGGCAGCACGCCCCGGTCCACAGCGGCCTTGAGCGCAGGCGCGTAGCCGCCGAAGACGATGGGCGTCAACACGATCAGCACATCCGCCTGCGCCAGGGCGGCCGTGATGTTCCTGGCCGCGTCGTCCACGGCGCACACCCCCGGGGTTCTGGTCCAGCAGCCGAAACAGCCCCGGCAGGGCGCAATGGACATCGCATCGAGGCGCAGCATCTCGAGGCTGGCGCCGAGGCCCTCCGCCCGCGCACGCAGCGCCCTGCGCACCGCATCCCCGCCGCGCGCGTCCCCGAACGCATCCAGGACCAGCCATGACTCCGCCATGTCACTCGCCCCCGCTTCAATGTTTTCAATGGAAACATTCGCTAGAACTCTATGTGGACATTGTCAACATTTTTTGTTGCAATACCCCATCATGACGACCCACGTATCAAATCCCGCCTATCATCACGGAAACCTGCGCCAGGCGCTTCTGGACGCTGCGGAAAAACTGCTGGAGTCCGTCGGCATCGGCGGTTTGACGTTGCGCGGTCTGGCCCGGGAAACCGGGGTGAGCCATGCCGCGCCGTACCGGCATTTCGCGGACAAGACCGACCTGCTCGCCGCCCTGGCCGCGCGGGGGTTCGCGCGGCTCGCCGCGGCGCTGACGGCCTCCGCCGCCGCGCATCCCCTGGACTCCTGCCAGGAATTCCTGACGTCCTGCCGGGTCTACATCACCCTTGGGCGGGAACATCCGGCCATGTACCGGCTCATGTTCGGCCAGCCGCAACCGGGCGTCGGCGGCCAGCCTGAACTGGCCGCCGCAGGTCAGGCCGCCTACGACGCCCTGGCTGCGGCCATGCAGCGCGGCATTGCCAACGGTTTTTTCCGGAACATGCCCGTACAGGCCCTGGCCATGGCCGTCTGGGCCATGGTGCACGGCCTGACGGAACTGGCCATCACGGGCCATCTGCTGGCATGCGGGGAAGCGGAGGGGGAGGAAACGCGGATCAGCGAGTCCGCGTGCGCGCTGCTTCTTTCGGGGATTGCGCCGTTTCGCCCCGGGGCGTGACGGAAATGCGCTCCACGACCTTCCGGTAATACACCTGTTCCTTTTCCAGGTTCACGGGCCGCCTGCGCCGCGCATTGACCTTCATGACGAGCAGGTTGAGCTTTTGCATCTGCCGGTAGCGTTCCTGTTCGTCCGTGGCCGCGGCGAGGAGTTCCGTGGCCGTGACGATCTCTTTTTCCTCCAGGAACTCCTCGGGCACGTAGCCGGCGTTTTTGAGCATCTTGTAGGCCATGCGCAGATCCTCGGGAACCATGGAATCGTCCTCGAAGACGATCTTCCTGCCCTTGCCCTCGAGATTGTCGAATTCGCCGCGGCGCATGGATTCCTCGATGCGCTGCTCGGCGATCCAGCCGATGACCTGGAACATGGCCGTCCTCCGCTACTTTTCCAGCGCCTTTTGCAGCTTGGGCATGCCGCCGTCCAGCCAGTCCACGACCTTGGGCACGACGCGGCCCAGGGCGTCGCCGGCGGCGCGGGCGATGGTGTCGCCATTAAAGTTCTCGAGCGGCGCATAGGCGTTGAAGTCGCCCGACGAGATGCGCGCGCCCATGTTCTTCGACCACAGGTCGAGATGCACGGAGACCACGAACCGGCCGCCTTCGGTCTCCTCGACGTTGAACGCCGTGACCTGTCCCGTGAGCACCGCGTCATGCGCCACGCGCGGCTGGTAATCCACGGGCGTCAGGCCCGTGGACTGGCATTCGATGCCCTGGCGCAACGCCCGGCCCACGACGTCCTGGGGCGGGCCTTCCCAATAGTATTCGAGGCTTGCCGTGAGCACCCGGTCGCGGGCGGTGAGCACGGCGGTGCGGTCGAGGTTCTCCATGGTGGTCAGGCCCTTGAACCCGAGCGGCAGGCGATGCTGCTGCGCCGTGTCGCCGGGGCAGGGCGACTGGGCCAGTTCCACGCGCAGGTAGCGCTGGGGAGGAGGGGGCTTGCCGAAGCAGGCCGCAAGGGACGCGGCCAACGCAAGCCCGGCGACGAGCGTCAACGATCTGGCGAAGAAACGCATGCTCATTTTCCCGATGGCGGCCGGAGGAGTTCCCAGGGGCGCTCGCGCAGGCGGCCCGCGAGCTCCCGGATCTCCCGGCTCGTCCGGTTGAGGTTTTTGAGGATGTCCTCGAGCTGTTCCTGGTCGTAGTTGAAGCCCTGGCGCACGTCGCCCACGAGCCCGCCCACGCCGTCGGCCTGTTTGCGAAAATCGCGCAAGGTCTTGGTCAGCTCGTCCTCGATGACGGTTACGGCTTTTTCCGTACGTTGCAGGGTGGCGTCAAGACTTTGCGCCGCCTTGCCGCCCTTGGTCGAAAACGCGTCCCAGTTCTTGCGGAAATCGTTGGCCGCGCGGCGCAGGTCCGCGACCAGCGCGGGCGTGCCTTCCAGGGCGCGCTTGAGGGATTCGGTGTTTTCCTCGGTAAAGAGCTTGGCGATGTTGTCCGCGATCCCGTTGATCTTGGGACTGATGTCGTCGAGCAGGTCGCCGGCCTTGGCCGCGAGCTCCTGCATGTCCAGGGTGGACACGGCGGGAATGTCCGCACCCGGCGCGAGCCGCGCCCCCGGGTCGCCGCGCAGTTCGAGCAGCACGTAATAGTCGCCGACAAGCCCCTTCTGGGCGATGCGCGCCACGGTTCCGGCGTAGAGGGGAAAGCCCTCGCGCACGGCGATGCGCACGGCGATGCGTCTGGGGTTGGCCGGATCGAGATCAATGGCTTCCACGCGGCCGATGTCGAGACCGGCGTATTTCACCGTGCGTCCGGGGCTCAAATCCTTCACCGACAGGAAGAAAATGTCGTACTTGTCGTACTTGATCCAGAACCAGTTGCCCCCGAGCACGACCATGAACGCGCCCAGGATGCACAACCCGAGCAGGAGCGTGCCCACGGCCTTGGCGTAATCGGACCGGCTCGCTTTGGCCGTCAGCATGCGCTTCTCCCTCTTTCGCGGCCCGCGGCGACAGCCTCGCGCCGCCGCGCCACCAGCGCGGACCAGCGTTCCGACAGCACGCGACTTTCCCGCGACGGCTGCCTGTCCAGGAACTGACGGATGAACGGATCGCCGCAACCCGCCAGGGCGGGCAGCGTGCCTTCGAAAAGCATCTTCCCCTGGTTGAGCACCACCACGTGGTCGGCGATGGCGCTGAGGCTTTCCAGGTCGTGGGTGACCACGACGATGGTCATGTCGAACGTGGTCTTGAGTTCGAGCACGAGCTGGTCCATCTCGGCGGCCGTGATCGGATCGAGCCCGGACGTGGGTTCGTCGCACAAAAGCACGGCCGGATCGAGGGCCATGGCCCGGGCCAGCCCCGCGCGCTTGCGCATGCCGCCGGACAGTTCGCTCGGAAAATAGTCCATGAAATCGGCCAGCCCGACAAGGCGCAACTTGAGGCGCACGATCTCCTCGATGAGCGAGTCCGTAAGGTCGGTGTGTTCGCGCAGGGGCAGGGCGATGTTCTCGCCCAGGCGCATCGACCCGAGCAGCGCCCCGTCCTGGAACAGCACGCCCATGCGCCGGCGCATGGCCAGCCGTTCGGCCGCGTCCATGGCGGCCATGTCCTTGCCGCCGAGCACGATGCGCCCGGTCCTGATCGGCACCAGGCCGATGATGTTGCGCAGCAGCGTGGACTTGCCGCAGCCAGAGCCGCCGAGGATGACGCTGACCTTGCCGGCGGGCAGCGTCGTGGTCACGCCCGAAAGCACGATCCGCTCACCGTAACCGACGCTCACGGCGTCAAGCGCGATTTCTGGCGATCCCAGCCGGCCGGACACGGCGTTCCTCCTTTGCTAGCGGAAGATATAATTGAGGGCGGTAAAAAACAAATCCAAAAGGATCATGAGGAAAATGGATTGCACCACGGCGCGGGTCGTGCGCCGGCCGACGTCGGCCGCGCCTTCCCTGGCGAGCAGGCCCTGCCAGCAGGAGACGATGGTGATGGTGATGCCGAATCCGGCGCTCTTGATGAGCCCCGCGGCCACATCGCGCATGCCCAGGAAATTGGCCGTCTGGAGGAAATAGGCCTTGCCCGGCAGCCCCAGGGCCAGGGCGGAAAACACGCCGCCGGCCGTGATGCCCACGGCGTCGCCCCACAGCGTGAGCAGGGGGGCCATGACGCACATGGCCGCGAACTTGGGCCAGATCAGAAAACGCACAGGATCGATGCCCATGACTTCCAGGGCGTCGATCTCCTCGGAAATGCGCATGGTGGCGATTTCGGCGGTGAACGCCGCGCCGGCCCGGCCGGCCAGGATCAGGCAGACGAGCAGGGGACCGAGCTCGGTGACGATGGAAAAGCCGACAAGGTTGGCCACGTAGCTGAGCGCGCCGACCTTTTCGAGCTGGGTCGCGGATTGCAGCGCCAGGATGATGCCGACGCAGGCGGAGATGATGCTGACGATCGGCAGCGAATCCGCGCCGATCCAGGCCATGTGCGTCCACAGCCGCGAGCGCTGGTAGGCCTTGGTGCGCTTCCAGGGAAGAAACGCGTCGCGGATGCAGCCCCAAAGCCGCATCACCAGCCAGACCAGCATTCCGGATTCGTCGCCGCCTCCCGCCATGCCGCCTACGCCTCGTCGGAAAGACCGAACATTTCCCCGAGCTGGGTGAGTTGCAGCAGTTTGCGCACCTGCGGCGCAATGGAGCGGATGCGCACGCTGCGGCCGTGTTCCTGCAGAAGCTTGCGCGCTTCGAGCAGCAGGGCCAGCCCCGAACTGTCGATGTAGGTCAGATCGGCCATGTCCAGGACCAGATCGCCCGTGTACTTTTCCGTGAGTTGCAGCAGGCGTTCCCGCGCGGCGGGCGTGACGGAAAAATCGATTTCCCCGGCCAGGACGAGCACGCCCGGTGCGTCGCCTGCGTCGATCCGCCAGCCGGCGGCCTGTCCTTGTTCCCTGTCGCTCAAATCGCATCCCGCCTTTGTCGCGCCGCCAGGCGCGCTCTTGTCGCATCCACCAGCCCGCATCCTGTGCGGCCCACTTGCATCCACCGCGACACGAACGAAACGCTCATTCCCCCGGCGTGCCCGGGACGACCAGACCGGCCAGCCCGAAATGATCGAGCAGGCCTTCGAGCTCGCGGCGGGAACTGAAATGAAACGTGATCTTGCCGTGGTCCGGCGTACCCGCGGCCTTGGCCAGCACGCCCGCGCTTTGCGTCAGCGGCCCCTCCAGTTCGTGGAGCGTCTTGTCCTTGACCGTACGCGTCCTTTCCCGCCGCGTCTCGGCCTTTTTCGCCTCCGTGCGCTGCTGCGGCAACGCGCCGTTCACCTTGGCGTAGGCCACGGCCTCCTCGGCCTCGCGCACGCTGCACCCGGATTCGCGCATCCGCCGCCAGAGCGCTTCGCGCAAATCGGGGTCCGTCAGCGCGAGCAGGGCGCGGGCATGGCCGGACGTCAGCGTTCCGGCGGCAAGGTCCGCGCGCATGGGCTCGGGCAACTGGAGCAGGCGCAGACTGTTGGCCACGGCAGGGCGGCTCTTGCCCACCTTTTTCGCCAGGGTTTCCTGGCTCAGGCCGAAGCGGTCGACGAGCAACTGGTACCCGGACGCCTCTTCCATGGGGTTCAAATCCTCGCGCTGGAGGTTTTCCACGAGCGCCAGGGCGAACATCTGCTCGTCATCCACCTCGCGCACGATGACCGTGATTTCGGTCAGCCCGGCGAGCTTCGCCGCGCGCCAGCGGCGCTCGCCCGCGATGATCTCGTGGCTGACGGTTCCCGCGCCGGAAACCGGTCGCACGAGCACGGGCTGCAGCAGCCCCTGTTCGCGGATGGACTGCGCCAGTTCCTCCAGCGCCTCGGGCGCGAAATCGCGCCTGGGCTGCTGCGGATTGGGCCGCAGGGCCGCGAGGGGCAGGGTGCGCGCCTGTTCCTTGGGTTCCTCTTCCCGGTATCCGCCAAGCAGGGCCTCGAGCCCACGTCCCAATCCCTTCTGCGCCTGCGCCATGCGCGTTTTCCTTTTTGCATTTGCAAGGATGTCAGGGAGGGTGCCTCCGGAGTCCAAAGGGCTGTCGCCCTCTGGACTCCCGTACAGGGGCATGCGCGTCATCGCATGCTGCGTCCTGGACGGCTGCTCCGTCTTGCAAAAGCCTTCTTTGTTTCGGTTCGCGATCCGTTGGTTCCCATGCCCCGGCATCGCCCTTGACGCGGCCGGCCCATGCGCTACCATGAAATCCATCTAGTTCGCGCGGCAGGCGACAGTGCGCGCCGTCCGCCCAAGGAGACATCCGTGCCCCCGATTTCGTCCCATCTGCTGGAACTGTTCGATGCCGCCGGCGCGCCGCGCGGCCTGCTTCTTAGCCCCGAACTCTGGGCCAAGGTCCGCGACGACGTATTGCCACGGCTGATGAAGGCGCTTTACGTCCTGGACCCCGCCTGTCGTCCGGAACCCGAGGAGCGGCCGGAGCCCATGGCGGAATGGGAAACCTTGCTTGCCTATTGGGATTTCACCTATCCGCCGGCTTACGACGTTTCCTGCGCCCATTGCGGCGCGTCCACCACGGACTGGCGCGCGGACGCACCGCGCAAATTCCGGTTGCGCAACGCCAATCTCGGTGGACTCGTAACCTTCCAGTGCCAGACCTGCAAGTCCCTGGTGCTCAAAAAGCATTTCAAGAAGCATCTCACGGTGGAATGCCTGCCGTATGTCGAACGCTGCTGAACGCTGCTTTTTCGTAAAAAAAAAAGGCCGCCCCTCGGGACGGCCTTTTTTTTGCGCGAGGAAGAATGATCTACGCGCCCACGGGCTGGCGGCGGACCACTTCCTGGGCCAACGAGAGATAGGCTTCCGCACCCCGGGATTTGATGTCGTGGGTGAGCACGGGCTTGCCGTAGCTCGGCGCTTCGGACAGGCGGATATTGCGCGGAATGAGCGTCTGGAAATAGAGCTTCGGGAAGCACTTCCAGACTTCGCGCTTGACGTGGCGGTTGAGCTTGTTGCGGCCGTCGTACATGGTAAGCACGACGCCGAGCAGGGCCAGGCGGTTGTTGAGGCGCTTGCGCACCTGGTCGTAGGTGCGCAGCAACTGGGCCACGCCTTCCAGGGCGTAGTATTCGCACTGGAGCGGCACGAGCATTTCCGTGGCCGCGCACAGGGCGTTGAGCGTCACGATGCCGAGCGAAGGCGGACAGTCGAGGAGCACGTAGTCGTAGGCGTCGGCCAGCTGTTCGACCACGGCACGCAGGTAGTACTCGCGCCTTGGCTTGTCCACCAACTCGATATCCGCGGCCACGAGGTCCGGGCCAGACGGCAGCACCTTGAGGCAGGGCAGTTCCGTGCCGACCACGGCCTGGGCGGCGCGCTCGGGTTCGTAGAGCACGGAATAGAGATTTTCGCTGACTTTTTCGGGGTAGATGGACAACCCGCTGCCGGCATTGGCTTGCGGGTCGCAGTCAATCAGCAGGGTTTTTTTTTCCATGACCGCCAGGGAAGCGGCCAAGTTCACGGCCGTGGTGGTTTTGCCCACCCCGCCTTTCTGGTTGGCGATGACAATCACGCGCGCCATGCCGTTCCTCCCGGGCCGCAAACGGCCCTCTCCGAATCTCCCGACGCCGGGCGCTGTTTCACGTGAAACAGACGGTCTAGTCGCGGAACGTGCGGTGGCAGAAAGCCTGGGCGTCGTCCAGGGATTCGACGAGCATGACACAGCCTTCCACGTCATGCTTCTTCACGGCATTGAGCAGTTGGCCGGCGAGATGGGAAAAGTCCTCAGCTTCGTCCATCCAATCCTCGTCCGCCAACTGATGCATCTTGCGCGCCAACCGTACAAGACGATTGACCGATTCCTCGTCAGGCAGATTCGCTTCCGCGACCTGGCTCTGGATGTGCGTGAAAACTTTTTCAAGATCACGTTTCGTGGTCTGGAATTCCATCTCCCGAGTCCGTCCTTCAGGCGGTTTCATTGGTTGCAGGGAAAAGAATTAGGGGACTGCACGCATCCTGTCAATATCAAGAGCAATAATATTCACGGTACCAATCGATGAAACGTGCGATGCCTGTTTCAAGTGGCGTGCCGGGCTGAAATCCGACGTCGCGGACGAGGTCGTCCACATTGGCGCAGGTGGCCGGAACATCGCCGGGTTGTAAAGGCAGCATCTCCATAATGGCTTTCTTGCCCAGGGCCTGTTCGATGCATTCGATGAAACGCATCAAGGAGACGCTGTTGTTGTTGCCGATATTGTAGAGACGATACGGCGCGACACTGGTGCTCGGATCGGGCGTGGCCGGATTCCAGTTCGGGTTCGCTGTCGCGGTATTGAGCGTCACGCGCACAACGCCTTCGACGATGTCGTCAATGTACGTGAAATCACGCTCCATGCGGCCTTCATTGAAGACCTGGATCGGCTTGTCCTCGAGAATGGCCTTGGTGAAAAGGAAAAGGGCCATGTCCGGGCGGCCCCAGGGGCCGTACACCGTGAAAAAGCGCAGGCCCGTGCAGGGCAGGCCGAAAAGATAGCTGTAGGAGTGGGCCATCAGTTCGTTGGATTTCTTGGACGCCGCATAAAGGCTGATGGGATGGTCCACGTTGTCGTGCACGGAAAAAGGCATCGTCGTATTGAGGCCGTACACGGAACTGGAAGAAGCGAAAACGAAATGCTGGATGTTGTGGTGGCGGCAGTTTTCCAGGATGTTGTAATAGCCAATGATGTTGGCGTTGATGTAGTCGTCGGGGTGCGTCAGGCTGTGCCGTACGCCGGCCTGTGCGGCCAGGTTGACGACATGCGTGAAGCCGCTGGAATCGAAGAGGGCGTTGATGGCCGCACGGTCGGCCATTTCGGCTTTGACGAACGTAAACGCCGGGCTTTCGCCGAGAATCTTCAGTCGGTCCTGCTTGAGCGTCACGGAATAGTACGGACTCAGGTTGTCGAGGCCGGTGACGGAAAAGCCCATGGACAGGAAACGGCGACACAGGTGGAAGCCGATAAATCCGGCCGCGCCGGTGACAAGGATGTTCATGGTTCCTTTGGTGGCGGTTGCACGCTCGCATCTGCGAGGCGGTCGTGGCCCACGCGGCGGGATCACGCGTCGCCGTCTTGAGTCGTGTCCTGCACGCTGGTTTCGGTTTTTGCGGCGAAAGCCGTATTCAGGGGTGCGGCGTTCGGGACAAGGTTTTTGCCGTCCTGCCCGCCGTGGCCTGGAACATGAAAAAAAGCACGGATAAAATCAAGTGGAATGGGCAAAATTGTCGCCGCATGGCTCTCGGCGGCCATTTCGCGCATGGTCTGGAGATAGCGCAATTGCAGGGCTTCCGGGCGCACGGCGATGATTTCCGCGGCCTGGGCCAGACGGGCGGCTGCCTGAAATTCGCCTTCGGCGTTGATGATCTTGGCCCGGCGTTCGCGCTCCGCCTCGGCCTGCTTGGCCATGGCCCGCTGCATTTCCTGGGGCAGGTCGATGTACTTGAGTTCCACGTTGGCGACCTTGATGCCCCAGGGGCCGGCGTGCTGGTCCAGGATGGACTGCACCTGCTCGTTGACCTTGTCGCGATGGGCCAGGATCTCGTCGAGTTCCACGCCGCCGCACACGCTGCGCAGGGTCGTCTGGGAGATCTGCGAGGTGGCGTACATGTAGTCCTCTACCTCGAGAATGGCCTTGATCGGGTCGATGACGCGGAAATAGACAACGGCGTTGACCTTGATGCTCACGTTGTCGCGAGTGATGACGTCCTGGTTGGGCACGTCCATGGCGAAGGTGCGCAGCGACACTTTGGTCATCCGGTCGATGACCGGAAAAAGGAGGATAAGTCCCGGCCCTTTGGCCCCGATGACGCGGCCGAGCCGGAAAATGACGCCGCGCTCGTACTCGTTGAGCACGCGCAGCGAAGCGAAAAGCAGAAAAAGGACTATGGCCGCAAGAGGCAATAATGCAAACATGGCTTCCTCCGTAGTCTCGATGGGGTTCAAGGCCGTTCGCCGACATCGGCGGCAACGATGAGAAGCATGTCCTTGACCGCGACGACACGGACCGTGCCGCCGGTCTGCGGCGTGGGCGCGTGGGCGCCGGGTTCGAGGACGGCGTCCCAGATTTCCCCGTGCAAAAAAACCTTCCCGGCGTTTGCGGACCAATGCCGCACCTGCGCGGTCTCGCCGACGAGCGCGCTGACGCCCGTGCGGGGGCGCAGGCGCTGCGCCTTGGCCAGGAGCCACACCGCGAGGGACAGCAGGACGCACACGCCGATGACCGTCGGCGCAATGAGCGAAAGGGGCAGTCCGTCCACGCCCTGGCCGCGAAAGAGCAGCAGCGAGCCGAAAAAAAGCGCCGCCAGCCCCGAGAGGCTGAGCAAGCCATAACTTGTCACATGGATTTCCAGCAGAAAGAGCCCGCCGCCGAAGAGCAGCAAAAGCAGGCCGGCGGCGTTGGTCGGCAGCACGGACAGGGCGTAGAGCGCGAGCAGCAGGCTCAATCCGCCGGCCACGCCCGGCAGGATGACGCCCGGGGTCGAAAGCTCGAAAAAGACGCCGGCCACGCCGATAAGGAGCAGGATGTAGGCGACCTGCGGATTGAGCAGCCAGGAAAGAAACGCATGCCGCCAGGACGGTTCCTGCGTGATGATGCGCACCTGGGACGGCGTGAAATGCAGCACGCCTTCGCCTGAAGCGAGACCGCGTTTGCCGATCTGCTCCAGCAGATCCGTGCGGTCCACGGCGAGGTAATCGACGACGCGGCGGCTGACGGCTTCCGCCGCGGTGCTGTTGGCCGCTTCGGTCACGGCGCGCTGGTACCAGGCGGCATCACGACCCGTGGCTTCGGCCAGGGAGCGCACCAGGCTCGTCAGGTCGTTTTGCACTTTGGCGCTGCTCGTTTTCCCTATGTCTTCGCCGCCAAGCCCCACCGGCGAGGCCGAACCGATGGTCGTTTGCGGGGCCATGGCGTTGACTTGCGCCGCGGCCATGAGAAAAACGCCTGCCGAGGCCGCGCGCGCGCCGGACGGCGCGACATAAACGACGACCGGTACGGGCGACTGGCGGATGGATTTGACCATGCGGCGCATGATCTCCACGCTGCCGCCCGGGGTGTCGAGTTGCACGAGAAGGAAAGAGGCTTCCTGCTTCGTGGCGGCAAGCAGGCCTTCGTCTAGGAAATCCGCGGCAACGGGAGTGATCGCGCCGTCCAGGGAGAGGGAAACGGCCGTGAGGAGCTTATCCTTGGACGAAGCGGCCTCGGTCGCCGCCTGTGCTGTCGTCACGGCGAGAAGAAAGCAGAAGAGCAGCTCAAGGGGAAGCCAAAGACGCCACGACATGGTCCCAGACCTCCTTGTCGCCTTGGAGCAGGGTATCGGGATCGGGCAAGGACACGATTTTCAGGGAATCGTTTGGCGGACATTGCGCCGTAAGCGATGCCGCCATGGCCGGATCGAATACCGCCAGCTTGCGCGGGGCGAGCAGGCGCAATCCGGCGTAAAATATTACCAAATCGCGTTGCGGATCTGCGGAATCGGGCAGGTGCACGGGCCAAAAGGCCACGGCGTTTTTTCCGGCAAGACCGCAAGCGACGAGCAGTTTGCGCCACAGCGGGCCGTGTCGGGGATCGGCGCGACCGGTCATGTCGTCGCCCAGGGCGGCATAAGTGATGACCAGCGCGGGATGTTCGGGAGCTTTTACAAAGAGCGCGGGCCAGGGCGCGGGCCAGGAGGCAGGATCGTCGGAAACGGCGTATGGCGCAGCGGCGGCGGGGGCGGGGGAGACGGAAGCTACTTCAGGTTTGGAAGACTCGCCGATTGCGGAGAAGTCCTGCTCCGGCGGCTGCGCAGAAACGGCCTGCGCTTCGGGATCGAGGTAAAAATAGCGCACTCCGGCCAGCTGCCAGATGCGCAGGCGCTCGGGAACGTCTAGGAGGGAATCGTGAAGTCCCATATCTTCCAGGCCATTTCCGTTTTGGGCAGATTCTCCCAGGCTTCCTCGCGGCCGTCCGCGGCCAGGGCCAGGGCGGTGTTGCGGGAAACCGCGAAGCCGGCATCAGGTCCGTCGATGGGGTTGGCGATGATGACGTCGCATCGCTTGCGCGCGAGCTTTCCGAGGGCGTTTTCCCGCAGCTTCTCGGCTTCCGCGCAAAACCCCACCAGCGTCTGCCCGGGCTTTTTGGACTGCCCCATTGCAGAGAGAATATCACGTGTGGGCGAAAAGACCAGGGGCGGACCGCCCTCTGCCGTTTCCTTCTTGAATTTGCCGCCCCCGGGCAGGGGAGCGGGTGCGAAATCGGCCACAGCGGCGGTCATGACGCCGTAATCGCAGTGCGGCCAGACCTCAAGGCAGGCTTCGTACATCTGGGCGGCGGAAGTGACGGCGACCGTGCGCACCGATTCCGGGAACCACCAGGAGACCGGTCCGTGGACCACGGTCACGTCCGCGCCGCGCAACCAGGCGGCCATGGCCACGCAAGCGCCCATGAGCCCGGTCGAGGGATTGGACCAGAAGCGGGCGGCGTCGAAATATTCGCGCGTGGGCCCGAGGTTCACCAGCGTCTTTTTCCCGGCCATGTCCTGGGGCGTAAGCGCGCGCAGGATGGCCATGGCGATGGCGTGTTCCTCGGCCAGACGGCCCTGACCCGTTTCGCCGCAGGCCATTTCGCCGCAGTCGGGAGTGACGCCGACGACGCCGCGCGCAAGGAGCGTTGCCCAGTTGGCTTTGGTGGCCGCGGCGTTCCACAGGCGCGGGTTCATGGCCGGCGCGACCACGACAGGCCCCTCGAAGGCCAGAAGCTGGCAGGAAAGAAGCGTGTCGGCCATGCCGCAGGCCATGCGGGCGATGGTACTGGCCGTGGCCGGGGCCACGGCAAAGACGTCCGCGGCCTGGGCCGGACCGAGATGCGCGAACGAGGCGGCCTCCGTTGCGAACATGCCCGTCAGCACGGGATCGGCCCCCAGGGCCTCGAAGGAAAGGGGCGTGACGAAATGCGTCGCCGCTTCAGTGAGGGTGACGCCGACCGAAACGCCGGCGGCAAGCAGGCGGCGCATGAGCGAAAGCGTCTTGAAGGCCGCGATGGAGCCGGTCACGCCAAGGTGCGCGCGGCGGCCCTGGTAACCTGTGAAAAGGCAATGGGTGTCGTTCATGGCGGTTCCGAGGGCGATGCGGCAGCGCTAGCCCGCAAGCCCTTTGCTGCGGTAGAGGGCAATGTGCCACTCATAGATGCGCTGGGCGAGGTCGTCGATGACGTTGTCCGTGATCTTGCTCCATTCCACCTTGCTGCTTTCTTCCTGGCGCACGCCATTGGCAACAAACTCCAGGCCGATGACGACTTCGCCGGAAACAGGATCGCGCTGCACGTTGTTTATCTTGGACACGAGCCAGTATTCCTTGCGCAATCGGGGAATGTCCTCGGCAAAAGTGGCAAAGAAGATGAACCGATGCCCTTTTTGCGGATCGAGTTTTTGCTCCTTGAGCAGCGGCCTGTGCAGGGAAAGGCGGAGGCCGCCGGCGGAAAGATTGTCCAGCACGGCATGATTGGCTTTGAAATGCGTTAATCCTATGGTCGGTTTGGCGATGTCGAAGCCGCCGCTGGCATCGTATTTCCAGAGCGCGATGTGGGAAAACTGCTCCAGATGCGGCTTCATGCGCAGGCTTTTACGGCGTTGCGCGCCTTGCAGGGAGGTCGGAAAAGCGACGGCTATTTGGGGCAGTTTGTCCGGGAGTTGTCTGACGCGCAGGATTGTGGTCGTAAAATTGTAAAAGATTTCGCGGTGCCGGTCTTCCCGTTCCACAATGCGAAAAAAACAGGTGATGGTCTGATCGACGAAGCGCTCCTTGATGCTGGACAGGCCGCTCAATTCCAGGACGAGGCCGCTGGCGTTGAGCGCGATGATCGTGCCGGACACGCCCTTGAGATTGGACGCGCGTTCGTCGAACTGGATGTGAATCTTGGACCGTTGCACGAGGGCAAGATCGAGAATGGCGGCGTTTTTTTGCCGTTTCTGGTCTTCTTCCTTGGAAGAAGTCAGTTTGCGAAAGAGATCCAGTCCCATGGCAATCTCGCCCGCCTGCGCAAACCGGCCTTCGCGTCACCGAAACCGGTTGCGCGCGTTCGGCCGGTCGGCCCGCCCTGAAGGCGACAAAAATTTTCGTGCGCGCAAAGAGTGTTGGCACCCATACGGGAAATAGCGCCGCTTGTCGTGTCCTTTGCCGCCCGTTGCCCGGTATTTTCAAAACCCGCGACACGCACCAATGTCTATATAACAAACTGAAAAAAACGATACCGGCAAAGAGGTCCCGATGACGGCGCGATCGTGTTTCTTCGAAAACCGGGAACACGGCAGGCTCATCAAGCAAAAACCGTTCCCGGTAAGCATGACGTGCTTGTAGAGATTCCCGGTGTCTCCCTGTCGGCAGAAAGAAAAACACCCTTCGAAAACTCCCGCAAGGCACAAACGCATTTATTTCGAATTGGACTCGAGCGCCTTCAATTGCTCCTCGATAACCTGGGGATTGGGATAAAGCGTGCGCAACGACTCCAGTATTTTCACGGCTTCACCGGTTTCGCGCTTTTCCTGCAGCAGGGAAGCCAGGGCGAAACCGGCGCGCGCCCGCAGGGCTTGGGGAGAGTCGGTTTTGGCGTACACCTCGCGCAGCAGGCTTTCCGCTTCGAATTGTTGGCCGAGACGCAATCGGAGCAGGCCGAGTTCCAGGGAAACACGGGCGGCGAGTTCGGGTGCAAGGGGAGTTGCGGCAGCTTGCTGCACAAGCGCCAAGGCTCGGGCCTCGTCGTGCGCTTCCAGGCGGGAATGGGCGTATTCCAGGACAATATCCACGCGCAGGGCCTGGGGCAGCGCAGCTATTTCCAGCAGTTTTGCATAAAGGCCGCCGGCTTTGTCGTATTCCTTGAGTGCGGTGCGCATCCTGGCTGCGCGCAACAGAATCCTGGAGACCGATTCCGGATCGCCGCCGTATTCGAGGAGCGAGGATTCGAGGAGTTTTATCGTTTTCGCCGGGGCGTTGCGCACATACTGGCTGATGTCGGCAAGGCGCTCCCAGGCTTCCAGACGGTATTTTCCGTTCGGATAGGACTGAAGATAGGTCTCGTAGCCTTCCTCGGCGCGCAGATATTCGCCTTCGATGAAGGCGGTGCGGGCGGCGACGACCGAAGAGGTTTCGACATCGCCCTTTTCGCGACAGCCGGCCTGCCCCAGCAACAGCAGGGACAGGCCGGCGAACGCGATGCCGATCAGGAAGCGTCGCTGGAAGGACACTGGTCAAGGTCGTTGGGATCGACAAGGTCGAAGCCGGTCACCGTGACGTCGTCCTCCATGCGCACGAGCATGACGCCCTGCGTCGCGCGGCCCACGGAGCTGATGCCCGAAACCGACAGCCGGATGATCTTGTTGGCCGAGGTGAGCAGCAGCATCTCGTCGTCGGGGCTGACCATGACCGCGCCGATGACCTGTCCGGTTTTGGGCGTCACGCGCATGTTGATGACGCCCATGCCGCCGCGGTTGCGCACCGGGTAGTGTTCGATGGAAGTACGCTTGCCGTAGCCGTTGGCCGAGATGGTCAGCACTTCGTCGCGGCCGTTGCCGGTCATGATGACCCCGGCGGCCACACGGTCCGCCCCCTTGAGCGCGATGCCCTTGACGCCTGCGGCGGCGCGGCCCGTGGGCCGGATGCCGGAGATGTGGAAACGGTTGGAAAGGCCCTGGTTCGTGGCGAGCAGGACTTCGGCCTTGTCGTCGATTTCCTTGACCGTGAGCAACTCGTCGCCTTCCTTGAGAGTCACGGCGATGATGCCCGTGCTGCGGCAGTTCTTGTAGAGGTCGGTGCAGGAGCGCTTGACCATGCCGCGGCGCGTTACGAACAGGAAATAGCGCTCGAAGGAGAA
This sequence comes from Desulfovibrio sp., assembly GCA_003525525.1. GTDB lineage: Bacteria > Desulfobacterota > Desulfovibrionia > Desulfovibrionales > Desulfovibrionaceae > Solidesulfovibrio. The sequence goes on along the minus strand of DQED01000319.1, from coordinate 12,595 downwards.
TTCGCGGATGGCGAGCGCCGTTGCCACGAATTCCTCCTTGTCCATGGGCAGCAGGTTGGCGATGTGCGCGCCCTTGGCCGTGCGCTGTCCCTCGGGAATCTGGTGCACGGGCAGCATGAACATGCGGCCGAGGTTGGTAAAAAGCAGCAGCTGTTGATGGTTGGTGGTGGCGCAGAAGGACTGGACGAAATCGTCTCCCGAGGTGGAGACGCCGGCCACGCCCTTGCCGCCGCGCTTTTGCTGCTGGTAGTTGTCGATCTTGGTGCGCTTGATGTAGCCGCGCCGGGACAGCGTGATGACCACGTCCTCGTCGGGGATGAGGTCGAGGATGTCGATGCCTTCCAGGTCCTCGAGGATTTCGGTCTTTCTGGGCGTGGCGTATTTGTCCTTGATCTCCCTTATCTCGTCGCGGATGACGCCGCGCAGGACCTCTTCGTTCTCGAGGATCGAGTGCAGGTATTCGATGAGTTTGATGAGCTCGTTGTACTCGTCGATGAGCTTCTGGCGTTCGAGGTTGGTCAGGCGCTGCAGACGCATGTCCAGGATGGCCTGGGCCTGGCGTTCGGACAGGGCGAAGCGCTCCATCAGGCGTTCCCGCGCTTCCACGGCGTTTTTGGACGCCCGGATGATGGAGACGACCTCGTCGATGTTATCCAGCGCGATGCGCAAGCCTTCGAGGATGTGGGCGCGCTCTTCGGATTTGCGCAGGTCAAAGGCCGTGCGGCGCAAAACCACTTCCCGGCGGTGGGCCAGGAAGTGGTCCAGCATCTGCTGGATGTTGAGCGTGGCCGGCCGGTTGTCGGCCACAACCATCATGTTGATGCCAAAGGAGGTCTCAAGGGGCGTGTACTTGTACAGGGCATTGATGACGATGTCCGCGATAATGCCCTTTTTGAGGTCCAGGACGATGCGGATGCCCTTGCGGTCGGACTCGTCGCGCAGGTCGGACACGCCCTCGATGCGGCCGTCGTTGATAAGGGCCGCGATCTTCTCCACCAGTGAGGACTTGTTGAGGGCATACGGGATTTCCCGGATGACCACGGACTGGTAGTCCTTCTTGCGCTCCTCGATCTCCACCTTGCCCCTGATCTTGATGCTGCCGCGGCCGGTGGTATAGGCGTCTAGAAGCCCCTTGCCGCCGTAAATGGCCGCGCCGGTCGGGAAATCCGGACCATGGATCAGGGCGATAATGTCACGCACGTCGCAGTGGGGATTGTCGAGCTGGTGGAGCAGGCCGTCACACAGTTCGCCGAGGTTGTGGGGCGGAATGTTGGTGGCCATGCCCACGGCAATGCCCGAGGAGCCGTTTAAAAGCAGGTTCGGCACCTTGGTCGGCAAGACTGCCGGCTCGTTCAGGGAGTTGTCGTAGTTGGGTCGGAAGTCGACGGTTTCCTTTTCGATATCGGCCAGGAATTCGCCGGCCAGACGCGACATGCGCACCTCGGTGTAACGCATGGCCGCCGCGGCGTCGCCNNTCGATGGAGCCGAAGTTGCCCTGGCCGTCGACGATGGGGTCGCGCATGGAGAAATTCTGGGCCATGCGCACCAAGGCATCGTACACGGACTGGTCGCCGTGGGGGTGGTATTTACCGATGACGTCGCCGACGACGCGGGCGGATTTCTTGTAGGGCCGGTTGAACGTGTTGGACAGCTCGTGCATGGCGAAGAGGATGCGCCGATGCACGGGTTTGAGGCCGTCGCGCACGTCCGGGATCGCCCGGCCGATGATGACGCTCAAGGAGTATTCCAGATAGGACTTCTTGAGCTCTTCCTCGATGTTGATCACATTGCTCACGGTATGCTCCATGATGGGTATGCCGATGCCTCCGGCGACCAGAGAGGTTTCCTCCGGCCTCCAGGGTAAGAGGGCGTCGCTGCCGGAACCCAACCCGGGCTCACACCAGCCAACCCCCCTTTAAAAGTCTTTGGAAAGGGGCTTGGGGGAAACCTTTCTCCAGAAAGGTTTCCCCCAACTCTTCTCTCCCCCTTAAATATCCAACTCTCGCACCGACAGCGCGTTGCGTTCGATGAAATTGCGGCGGCCTTCGACCTTTTCGCCCATGAGCTGGTCGAAGATATCGTTGGCTTCGCCCGCGTCTTCGATATTGACCTGCAGGAAGCTGCGCTTTTCCGGGTTCATGGTGGTTTCCCAGAGCTGTTCCGGGTTCATCTCGCCAAGACCCTTGTAGCGCTGGATATTGACGCCCTTTAAGGCGTCGTCCATGAGCGCCTTGTAGAGGTCGAAGAACCCAGGCACCTCGCGCGCTTCTTCCTTGCGCACGATGCGCAGCGGCAGCTCGGGACAGTCGGCCAGCAGCTGCCCGTAGGTCTCGTGGGCGTGGCGGTAGATCTTGGAGCTGAAAAACTCCACGGCGATGCGGTGCCTGGCCTGCTTCTGGTTGATGAACACGGCGAAGAGCCGTTTTTCGTCTTCGAGTTCCTCGGTTTCGATCTCGAGGTGGTAGCCTTTCTCGGCCAGATAGGCCGCAAGAGCCGGCGGGATGCCGTCTCCGGCGAATTCCGAGGGCGTGAGGCGATCATAACCGAGCAGGCCTGTGAGCAGGTCGTCGGGCAGGCCGTAGCTGGCAGCCTCGTGAATGCGCGCTTCCAGGGCGTGGATGCGGTCGAGCAGATTGGTCAGTTCCTCGCCGACAAAAGTCTTTTCGCCGGAAGCCACGGTCACGTCCTGGCCGATGCGGCCCATGAGGAATTGGGACAGTTCCTCGTCGTCCTTGATGAAACGCTCGAAATCACCCTTGAACACGCGGTACAGGGGCGGCTGGGCGATGTAGACGTAGCCGTTCTCGATGAGCTTCTCGTAGCGGCGGTAGAAGAAGGTGAGAAGCAGCGTGCGGATGTGCGCGCCGTCCACGTCGGCGTCGGTCATGATGACGATCTTGTGGTAGCGCAGGCGGGCGTAGTTCTCGGCTTCCTTTTCCTCGTCCTCCTCGCCCATGGCCGGAGTCGGGCCCATGGCGGTGATGAGGTTCCGGATTTCCTTGTTGCCGAGCATCTTGTCCGTGCGCGTGCGCTCGACGTTCAGGATCTTGCCCCGAAGCGGCAGGATGGCCTGGAAGCGGGGATCGCGCCCCTGCTTGGCCGAGCCGCCGGCCGAGTCGCCCTCGACGATGAAGAGTTCCGATTCCTCGGGGTTCTTGCTCTGGCAGTCGGCGAGCTTGCCGGGCAGGGAATGGTCGGACAGCGCGCCCTTGCGGCGCACGAGCTCCTTGGCCTTGCGCGCGGCCTCGCGGGCCCGGGCCGCGTCCACGGCCTTTTCCACGATGGCCTTGGCGTCCTTGGGGTTCTCCTCGAAGTGCACGTTGATCGCTTCGAACACGACCTTGGCCACGATGCCGGCCACTTCGGAGTTGCCGAGCTTGGTCTTGGTCTGGCCCTCGAACTGCGGTCCGGGGAGCTTGACCGAGATGACGGCGGTCAGTCCCTCGCGCACGTCGTCGCCGGTGAGCTTCTGCTTGAATTTCTTGGGGATGTCCGCCTTTTCGATGTAGGCGTTGATCGCCCGCGTCAGCGCCGTCTTGAAGCCGGCCAGGTGCGTGCCGCCTTCGCGCGTGCGGATGTTGTTGGCGAAGGTGAGGACTTCTTCCTTGTAGTTCGCGTTGTATTGCAGGGCGAAGTCCGTGACCACGCCGTCGATTTCCCCCAGGCCCTCGATGATGTCGTGGATGGGCTGTTCGCCGGCATTGAGGTCGGTTACGAAGCGCTTGAGCCCGCCGTCGAAACGGTAGGTCACGCGTTCGCTCGTGCGCTCGTCGCGAAAATCGAGTTCCAGGCCCCGGTTGAGGTAGGCGAGCTCCTCGAAGCGCTTGGCCAGGGTCTCGTGGGAGAACTGGTTGGTCTCGAAGATCTCCTCGTCGGGCTTGAAGCGCACGGTGGTGCCTGTCGATTCGGCGTCGCCGATGATCGTGAGCTGCGTGACCGGCACGCCGCGCTCGTAGCGCTGATGGTACTTCTTGCCGTTGCGGCGCACCGTGACCTCGAGGTACTCCGAGAGGGCGTTGACCACGGAGACGCCGACGCCGTGCAGGCCGCCCGAGACCTTGTAGGTCTCGTTGTCGAACTTGCCGCCGGCATGGAGCACGGTCATGACGACTTCGACCGCGGGACGGTGCTCCTTGGGATGCATGTCCACGGGGATGCCGCGGCCGTTGTCCGAGACGGTCACGGAGTTGTCCAGGTGGATGGCCACGGTGATGCGGTCGCAGTAGCCGGCCATGGACTCGTCGATGGAGTTGTCCACGACCTCGTAGACCAGGTGGTGCAGGCCCCGGGCATCGGTCGAGCCGATGTACATGGCCGGGCGCTTGCGCACGGCCGAAAGCCCTTCCAGGACGGTGATGGAGCTGGCGTCGTACGACGTCTTGTCCTGACTCATGCGATGTCTTCCTCGCTATAGTACGTCTCTTCCACAATTTTCATGGGCATGATGATGACCAGGCATTCGGGATCCTCTTCGCCGGTGATGCCGCAGGGGCCTTCCGACCCGGTCAGGGTCAGGGTCACGCGGGCGGCGTTGAAATGCCCGAGGATGTCGATGATGTCCTTGGTGGGGAAAGCCACCTTCTCGAGTTCGCCCGAAAAGACGCATTCCAGGGTTTCCGCGGCCTCGCCCGCCTCCTGGCCCTGGCTGCGCAGGGAGAGTTCGGTGGGGCTGTCGAACAGGAAATAGGCGCAGCGGTTGTTGTCGGTGTTGAAGATGGCCACGCGTTCCAGGGCGTCCACCAGTTCCAGGCGGTCGATGGACAGCGTGGAAACGCCTTCGGTCTTGAGCTTGGAAACGAAGGTGTTGTAATCCGGATACTGGTAATAGCTCAAGGGCAGGCTGAAGGTCTCGATTTTTGGCGCGGCGGCCTCGTCGGCCGGGTCCTTCTGCTGGGTGCGGAAGAAAAGCCGCTTCTGGCTGATGGCCAGTTCGATCTCGTCGGCCGTGAGCCAGCGCTTGAGTTCGGCAACGTATTTCTTCTGGATGAGGATGCCGTCTTCGGGGAGCAGGGCGTGCACGTCGTCGTTGAAAAACCCGACCAGCGAGAACTGGTGGCCGTTGAGGCCGCAGACTTCCACCTTGGCCTCGGGCGCGGGCTTTAAGAACATGCAGGCCATGGCCTCCATGGTGTCCTCGTCGGAGATGCAGTAGGCCACGCGGTCGATCAGCTCCTGGAGGAAGTCGCCGGACCAGGTGACGGCGTCGGCGTCGGGGAAGGGCGAGAAGCTCTGGAACCAGTTGCGGTCGGACACGGGCAGCTTGTAGCGCCGCGTGCCCTGTTTGATGAGCAGGTTGCCCGAGGCGGCGTCGAGGGTCAGGCCGATCTCGCCCGGGGGAAGCCGGCGCACCAACTCGAAGAAATTCTTGCCCTGCACGCCGCAAAGCCCCTCTTCGGTGACCTTGGCCGCGTACTGGCCGGTGAATTCCAGGCTCGAATCCGTGGACAGGATGCGCAGCACGCCCGAGGCGGCCTCGAGCCAGATGGTGCGCAAGAAGGCCGCCCCGGTCTTGGCCGGGATGATGGCCGACGATTTTTGCAGGCCGTCGATGATGTCGTTTCGAAAGACCTTCAGTTGCATGGGCGTCTCCTTAACCGGCGCTGCCGCGCGGCGTTGTTGCGTAGGAAGCCGGGCTTGAAGCCTCCGGCGGCCAAAGGGCTGGCGCCCTCTGGACTCCCGCTTCGGGAAATCGGGCTCTTGAGGAATCTTCTCTTATTGAAAAGGGAAATTTGTTTGTCGGATCAATAGAGGAGCCCCCATATGTCGCTTTTGCAGTTAACATGCCGGTATCGTACATGAAAAAAGGAAACTTCCTGCGAACGGCCAAGGCGCGAAGGAACGGTGCGCCGCGACTTGGGCTCAAGCCGGACCGCCCTGGCGGCATTTTTTCGCCAATTGTCGGAAAAGAAGTTTCGTTTCTCTGTCATCATCCTGAATTTTTTGAAACTTTCTGATGGAATACAGCACCGTGCTGTGGTCCTTGCCGCCGAAGACCTTGCCGAGCGCCGGGTAGGACATGCCGAGCAGGGTGCGGCACAGGGCCATGGCGGCCTGGCGGGCGAACACGAATTCCTTGCGCCGCGACTGGCCGGTGATCTCGGCCGCGGGCAGGCCGAAATGCTCGGCGCAGACGGCAATGATGCGCTCGGGCGTGACCTCCGGCAGGGCCTGGTCCTCGGAGAGGCGGATGTGGCGGGCGAATTCGGCGTCGGTGAGCTCCTTGCCGCTTAAGCGCCGGAAGGCCTCGATGCGCAGCAGCACGCCTTCGAGCTGGCGAAAGCCCTCGAAGCGGCTGGCCAGGGTGACGATGCGGTCCCGGGCCAGGCCCAGGCGCTTGTCGCGGTTGGCCGCTTCCGTGAAGGCGATGCGCACGTCGAGGTCCGGGGCCTTCAAATGGACCATGAGGCCCCATTCCAGGCGGGACTTGAGCGTGGCGGAGAGGAAGTCGCACGCGCCCACCCGTTCGCGGCTGGAAAAGACCATCTGCTTGCCGGCGTCGTGAAAGGCGTTGAAAAGGACCACGAGCTCCTGTTCCATTTCCGGGGAACGCTTGAGGTCGGTCAGCTCGTCGAGGAACAGCCACTGGCTGGCGGCGACGGCGGCGCGCACCTCGTGGCGGTTGGCGCCGGCGTCGGCAAAAAGGCTCTGGATGTCGGCCACGGAGCCGAAATACACGGTGCGCACCGGGCGCAGGCGCGAGGCGGCGTTGGCCATGGCCCGCAGCAGATGGGACTTGCCCGCGCCCGAGGGGCCGCAGACCAGGAACGGATTGTAGCGGACCTCGCCGCCCTGGGCCACTTCGCGCGCGAGCGCCAGGGGAAAGTGGTTTTTTTCGTTGACGAGGAAGGAGTCGAACGTGAACCGGTGGCCGAAGGGGAAGTCCGCGGCCGCGCCGGGAAGGCCGGGCTGCGGCGCGGCATGGCCGTCGCCGCCGGCGCGGTTGTGGTAGGAGACGGCGTAGCCCGGTCCGAGGAAGCGGCGCACTTCCTTTTCGAACAGTTCCTTGGCCGAGGTTTCGAACCAGGCCGCGAAGTAGGCGTGGGGAAAGCGGACGCAACAGGAGTGGTCCGCTTCGCTGACCGAAAGGTCGAGCGGATCGAACCAGCGGCGCAATTCCTGTTCGGGGCAGGTGCGCGCAAGGTGCTGGCGGAAATCGTCCTTGAGCACGCCGCCACCGGAAGCGGTCAGCGTCATGGGCGGTAACCGGCCAGTACAAAAAAATTTGTCATATCGGTATGTTGTAAGGAATACCCCGGACCCCTCCCCAAGGCCGCGAGGAAATGGCACTCTAGCGCATTTCGTCCTTGAAGCCAAGTGGGGGGCCGATCGTGTTGCCTTCAGGCCGGAAATGGGCCAAGTAGAGCGCCTGCCGCGAGCGCGGCGAGAGGGAGAACGGCATGAGCCACGAGGTGAAAAAAACCGTCGCCGAGATCAACCGGCGCATCGGGCAGGGCAAGGCCGTGGTGCTCACGGCCGCGGAAATGGTCGAGACCGTGCGGCGGCTCGGCAAGGTCAAGGCCGCCAAGGAAGTGGATGTGGTGGCCACGGGCACGTTTTCGCCCATGTGCTCTTCGGGCATGCTGTTCAACTTCGGCCAGGAACCGCCGGTGATCAAGGCGCAGAAGGTCCGGCTCAACAACATCCCGGCCCATGCCGGGCTCGCCGCCGTGGACGCCTACCTCGGCGCGACGGAGCTGCCCAAGGAGGATCCGCTCAACAAGATCCATCCCGGCCGCTTCAAGTACGGCGGCGCGCACGTCATCGAGGACTTGCTGCGCGGCAAGGCCGTGCGCCTCTGGTGCGAGGCCTACGGCACGGACTGCTACCCCAGGCGCGAGCTAGAAAAGGACGTGACGCTCGCCGGGCTCAAGTACGCCGCGCTTTTAAACCCTCGCAACTGCTACCAGAATTACAACGTGGCGGTGAACCTCACCAGCCGCATCGTCTATACCTACATGGGGCCGCTCAAGCCGGGCGCCCGCAACGCCAATTTCGCCACGGCCGGCGAGCTCTCCCCGCTTTTCAACGACCCCTATTTGAAGACCATCGGCCTTGGCACGCGCATCTTCTTCGGCGGCGGCATCGGCTACGTCATCGGCGCGGGCACCCAGCACGATCCCCGGCCCAAGCGCAACGAACGCGGCATTCCCCTTTCCGCCGCGGGCACGCTCATGCTCAAGGGCGACATGAAGGGCATGAATCCCCGCTACGTCCGCGCGGTGTCCATCCTCGGCTACGGCGTGTCCATGGCCGTGGGCGTGGGCATCCCCATCCCGATCCTCAACGAGGACATGGCCTTTTTCACGGGCGTGTCCGACGCGGACATCGAGATGCCGATCAAGGATTACGGCCATGACTACCCCAACGGCATCGGGCGCACGCTCGGCTACGTCACCTACGCCGCCTGCCGCTCGGGCGAGGTGCTGGTCAACGGCAAGCCGACCCAGGCCGTGCCCGTGACGAGCCTTTCCATGTCCCTGGAAGTGGCGCAGACGCTCAAGAGCTGGATCGAGCAGGGGAAATTCCTGCTGACCGAGCCCGTCGCGCCCATTGAATCGTACTGACGCGCCTCCGCGACCCCGCGTCCGCGTCCGGCGTTCCGGAAAGCGGGCTGGACAAGGGACGCGGATTGCGATACCGGATCGGGTTCTTTCACCCGACAGGAGGAATCAGCATGTCCAAGCACAAGAAGATCGAGCGCCACAAGGAACTGGACCGTCGCCGCAAGCGCCGCAAGGAACGCCTCAAGGAGCGCGTCCGCGAGGCCATCGCCGCCAAGAAAGCCTAGCGCTTCCGATGCCCGTTCGGGGGAATGCCGAACCCCCTGCCGCGCGGCCGGGCCAGCCTGCAGCAGCGTCCGTTTTCGGGGAAGGGTGCGTCGCCCGGCGGCGCAACGGCTTTCGCCCCACAAGACGGGCGCGCCCGAAAGGACTGCCGCGCGTCATCGCCGGCGCTCCTTTCCGTTTCGTTTTTTTTGACGCACACGCCACCGGGCGGGGGAACGCCCTTGCCCGGCCCGTGATCCCCTGGGGGGCCTCCCATGCCCTTGTATGAATACGAATGCCCCGTCTGCGGCCGCGTGTTCGAGGAACTGCGCCGGGCCGGCGACGAGGCTGCGGCCACGTGCGCCTGCGGCGCGGCGGCGGCGCGCATCGTTTCCCTTTCCGCCTTCGCCCTCAAGGGCACCGGCTTTTACGCCACCGATTACGTCAAACGCCGCCCCGGCTCCTTCCAGAAGGACGGCAAGGGCACGATCAAGGGCACGGAAGTGCCCGTGCCCCAGCTCGCCCGCGACCCCTCGGTGCCCCTGGTCGAGGAGGAAAAGGAAGCCGAGGACGGCGGCCATCCCGAGGAGGGCGCATGATCGAGCGCTATACCCGCAAGGCCATGGGCGCGCTGTGGTCCCTGGAAAACCGTTTCGCCGCCTGGCTCGAGGTGGAAATCGCCGTGTGCGAGGCCTGGGCCGAGCTCGGCCGCATCCCGGCCGCGGACATGGCCGCCATCCGCGACAAGGCCGGCTTCGACGTGGCGCGCATCCTCGAGATCGAGGAAACCACCCGCCACGACGTCATCGCCTTCCTCACCGCCGTGGAGGAGCGCGTGGGCCCGCCCGCCCGCTTCATCCACCTGGGCTGCACCTCCTCGGATATCGTGGATACGGCGGGTGGCCTGCTGCTCGGCCGGGCCGGGGCCATGGTGCTCGAAACCATCGACGGGCTGCTTGCGGTCATCAAGGACCTGGCCATGCGCTACAAGGGCCAGCTCATGATCGGCCGCACCCACGGCATCCATGCCGAGCCGTTGAGCTTCGGCATGAAGATGGCCTCGTTTTACGCCGAGTTCACCCGTCACCGCGAGCGCGTGGCCACGGCCACCGCAGGCGTGCAGGTGGGCAAGATTTCCGGGGCCGTGGGCGGCTACGCCCACCTCGACCCGCGCGTGGAAAAGATCGCCCTGGCGCGGCTGGGACTGGCCGTGGACCCGGTTTCCACGCAGATCGTGCAGCGCGACCGCCATGCCGCCTTTTTCACCTCCCTGGCGCTGCTCGCCGGCGGCGTGGAGCGCATGGCCACGGAGCTGCGCCACCTCCAGCGCACGGAAGTGCTCGAGGCCGAGGAAGGCTTCGCCAAGGGCCAGAAAGGCTCCTCGGCCATGCCGCACAAGAAAAACCCCATTTCCGCGGAAAACATCTGCGGCCTGTCTCGCCTGGTGCGCACCAACGCCCTGGCGTCCATGGAAAACATGGCGCTGTGGCACGAGCGCGACATCTCGCATTCCTCCGTGGAACGCGTCATCATGCCCGATTCCACGATCCTTGCCGACTACACCGTCGCCCGCCTGACCGGCATCTTGAAGAATCTGAAGGTCAATCCGGACAATATGGCCCGCAACATGATGGCTTCGTTCGGGTTGTTTTATTCGCAGCGCGTGCTGCTCGCGCTCATCGAGACGGGCATGGATCGTCAGAAGGCGTACGAGGCCGTGCAGCGCATTGCCATGGCCTGCTGGGAAGGGCGCACTTCCTTTCCCGACGCCGTGCGCGCCGATGCCGTGATTGCGGCGAAGCTCGCGCCGGCCACGCTGGATACGCTTTTCGATCCGCAGTACTATCTCGCCCATGAGGACCTGATCTATTCCCGGGTCTTCGGCGCGGCGTCCTGACGGCGGCTCGCCGCGGACGCCGCCTGGGAAAATGTTCCGGCCGGCGGCGTGTTTTTTTGCGTCGTCCCCCCGCCGGGGCGCGGAAGCACTTTTCAAACCGGGCCGCCTTTTGTATGGGGATTAAAAGGGGTCACGCGGGGAGTTTCATGTCCTTTTCCATCAAGGGCCAGGACGCAGGCGCCATGCGCGCCCGTCTGGCCAGCCTGCTGCTGGAGAAATCCTACCGGGCCGGCGAGGTCACCCTGACCTCGGGGCGCAAGAGCGATTACTATTTCGATTGCAAGCAGACCGCGCTGCACCCCGAAGGGGCGTGGCTGATCGGCAACCTGCTTTTCGACCTGCTGCCGCCGGACATCGTCGGCGTCGGCGGCATGACGCTCGGGGCCGATCCCCTGGTCACGGCCGTGAGCGTCGTCTCCCATCTGCGCGGCCGGCCCCTGCCGGCGTTCATCGTGCGCAAGGCCGCCAAGGGGCATGGCACGAACCAGTTCCTGGAGGGACTGTCCAATTTCGCCCCGGGAGCGAAAGTGGCGCTGCTCGAGGACGTGGTCACCACGGCCGGCACGCTGCTCACGGTCATCGACCGCGTGGTCGATGCCGGGCTCACGGTCGGGGCCGTGGTCACGGTGCTCGACCGCAAGGAAGGCGGCACGGAGCGCCTGGCCGAGCGCGGCTACCCGCTGCTGTCCGTTTTCACCCGCGACGCCCTGCTTGCCGCCGGCAAACCCGGGCAGGCGTCCTGACGCGAGGCGACATGAAACGACTGGGCCCCGCCGTAGTCCTCGCCTGTCTGCTCCTGGTTCCCTGCCGCCGGGCGGCGGCGGAATGGGCCGCGGACATCGTGGATATGGAGTGGTCGCCGTCGCGGTTCGTGGCCGTGGACAAGAAGGCCCAGTCGTTTTCCCTGCTTTCCCGCCAGAGTCCGCTTCGGGTGCTGTCGGCCATCCCCTGCGCCACGGGCCAGGAGCTCGGCGACAAGTTCAAGGAAGGCGACCTCAAGACCCCCGAGGGCGTCTACTTCATCACCCGGCGCAAGAGCGCGGGCCTCAATTACGAGCTCTACGGCGACCTCGCCTTTCCGCTCAATTTTCCCAATCCGGCCGACGTGGTCCGGCGCAAGTCCGGCCACGGCATCTGGATCCACGGCCGCGGCCACGCCCTCATTCCCTACGAGACCCAGGGCTGCGTGGCGTTGAGCACTCCGGACATCCACCGCATGGACGCCGAACTGGCCGAGGGCATGCCCGTGGTCATCGCCGACGAGGTGCGCCTCGGCGGGTCGGACGCGGCCAAGCTGCGCGACGAGGCCCGCGAGGTGGTGGACGCCACCAGGGCCTGGGGCAAGGCCTGGGAAAACCGTTCGGACGCCTTTTTCGATTTTCACGACCCCGACAAATTCTCCCTGACCGAGGGCAAGCCCTTTTCTTCCTTCCGCAGCCACAAGGAAGGGTTGTTTCGCACCCTGCCCTGGATCAAGGTGGACCTCTCGGAGATTCGCGCCATCCCCGGCCCGGATTACTGGGTGACCTATTTCGTCCAGCTCTACCGTTCCCCCACGCTCGTTTCCCAGGGCCTCAAGCGCCTCTACTGGCAGCGCGGCGCGGACGGGCGCTTCCGTATCATCGGCATGGAATACGAGGAAATGCCGGTGACCCTGGCGGCCAACGGCAAACGCGGCAAGCGGCCTTCGCCCGACGAGGTCGAGACCGACACCCGCAAGCCCGACAGCCCGAGCGAGGAGGAAGTGCAGGTCCGCCAGCTCGTGGGCGCCCAGCACGACGCCATGGAGCGCGTGGCGCAAAAGGCTTTCGCCTCCTTGAGCCTCAAGAGCCAGCCCTCGCCCGAGGACCAGGCGATCCTCGAAGTGGCGGGCACGGGCGCGACCAAGCCCGGCGTGTCGCCGTTCGCCACGGACGCCCTGCGCCAGGCCCCG
>DQED01000354.1:12260-12510 GCA_003525525.1 Desulfovibrio sp. | reverse complement strand
GACGAGGCCGCGCGCATGCAGGCGGCGCTCAACACCATGGTGGCCACGCTTCGCGACAACATGGCCGCCATCGCGGCCAAGACGCGCGAAGCCGAGGAAAAGGCCCACGCCGCCGAGAGCCTGCGCCGCCAAGCCGAGGAAGCCATGGCCCAGGCCGAAGCGGCCAGGGCCGAGGGCCTGCGCCATGCGGCCGAGCGCCTCGGCGGCGTGGTGGGCGTCGTCTCCAGCGCCTCGGCCGAGCTTTCGGCCC
>DQED01000354.1:11945-12207 GCA_003525525.1 Desulfovibrio sp. | reverse complement strand
TGGAGGAGATGAACGCCACGGTGCTCGAAGTGGCGAAAAACGCCGGAAACGCCGCCGCCACCTCCGAGGAGGCCCGCAACAAGGCCAATGCGGGCGCGGACGTGGTCGGGCGCATGGTGGAGCGCATCGGCCACCTCCGCGACCAAACGCAGGCGCTCAAGGGGGACATGGGCCGCCTCGGAACCCAGGCGCAGGACATCGGCCGCATCATGAACGTCATTTCGGACATCGCGGACCAGACCAACCTGCTGGCGCTCAACGC
>DQED01000354.1:0-11871 GCA_003525525.1 Desulfovibrio sp. | reverse complement strand
ACCAAGGAAGTGGGCGAGGCCATCGGCGGCATCCAGCAGGGCACGCGGCGCAACGTGGAAAACGTCGAACAGGCGGCCGGCGAAGTGGAACAGGCCAGCGCTCTTGCCGACGAAGCCGGACAGGCGCTGACGTCCATCGTCACGCTCGTGGACAGCGCCTCGGACCAGGTGCGCGCCATCGCCACGGCGGCGGAGGAACAGTCCGCGACGAGCGAGGAGATCAACCGCACCATCGAGGAGGTCAACGCCCTGGCCGCCGCCGCGTCCCGAGCCATGGACGAGGCCTCCACGGCCGTGAACGAACTGACCCGGCAGGCCCAGGAACTGGCCTCGCTCACCCGGGAACTGGAAAGCGAAGGGCAAGCGACGACGCGCAAGGCGCTGGCATAACGGAGCCGGCCGTTCTCCCGCTTCCGGATACCCCCCGGCCGGCGCCGCTTGCGATCCGGGGCGCGCTCGGCAGGATCGTGCAAGAAATGGCGAGAATCGTGCCTCCCGCCCGTGCCCACGAAGGAGTATATACGCCCTCGGGCCGACGATCCGAGCGGCCCGAGAGCCCGCAACCCCTGCAAGAGACGACGGCCAGGGCGGGGACGAGCCATGCTTGGCGTCTTCGCGCGTGCCGTCGCCTGTCCGGCGCCCGCCGCACAGGTCTCGGGCGCTGGAGGATGCAGGGTGCGGAGCGACAACCCGGGCAGACCCGACAAAGGCGAAAAGGCATGGAAAAAGCAAAAGTGTATTTCACGGATTTCCGCACCAAGGCTTTCGGCGACGGGCTGCCGACAAAGCTCAAGAAGATGATCAAGAAGGCCGGAATCGGCCAGATCGACATGAAGGGCCGGTTCGTGGCCGTCAAGCTGCATTTCGGCGAGCTCGGCAACATCAGCTACCTGCGCCCCAACTACGCCAGGGCCGTGGCGGACGTCGTCAAGGCGCTCGGCGGCAAGCCGTTTTTGACCGACTGCAACACCATGTATCCGGGCAGCCGGAAAAACGCCCTGGAGCATCTGGAATGCGCCTGGGAAAACGGCTTCACGCCCTTGACCGTCGGCTGTCCGATCCTGATCGGCGACGGGCTCAAGGGCACCGACGACATCGCCGTCCCCGTCGCGGGCGGCGAATACGTGCAGGAGGCCAAGATCGGCCGCGCCGTCATGGATGCGGACGTGTTCATCAGCCTCACCCACTTCAAGGGGCACGAGCTGACCGGGTTCGGCGGCACGATCAAGAACATCGGCATGGGCTGCGGTTCCCGCCGGGGCAAGGCGGAACAGCACAGCGACAGCAAGGCGACCATCAACGCAGCCCTGTGCAAGGGCTGTCGCGCCTGCCTCAAGGAATGCGCCAACAACGCGCTGGAATTCGACAAGGAAACCAAGAAGACCCGCGTCAACCAGAACAACTGCGTCGGCTGCGGGCGCTGTCTTGGCGCGTGCAATTTCGACGCGATTTCCTTCGGCTACGACGCCGCGGTCGCCTCCCTGAACCGCCGCATGGCGGAATACGCCAAGGCCGTTCTCGACGGCCGCCCGCACTTCCACATCGCGCTGATCGTGGACGTCTCCCCCAACTGCGACTGCCACGGCGAGAACGACGCGCCCATCCTGCCCGACATCGGCATGTTCGCGTCCTTCGACCCGCTCGCGCTGGACCAGGCCTGCGCGGACGCCTGCCTCAAGGCCACGCCGCTGCCGGGCAGCCAGCTCAGCGACAACATGGCCAGGCAGGGTTTCGTGGACCACCACGACCACTTCGCCAACTCCAGGCCCGAGTCCGAGTGGCGCACCTGCCTGGAGCACGCCGCGAAAATCGGCCTGGGCACCCGCGAATACGACGTGATCGTGGTCAAATAGGCCCTCGCAGGCGCGCCCGGCCGCGCGCCTGCGACCGCCGGAGACGTTCCGACGAGCACGGGCCCTTTCCCCCGTTTCCACGGGGGAAAGGGCCCGTTTTTTTTCAATGCCCCAGCAGGACAGAGGCCGCCGCCATGTCCCTTCCGCCCGGGAAACTCCGGTCCAGGCCGGCGGCCGGGTGCGGCCTCCGGCGTTCGGGGCGCAGCCGCAGGCCGGCGACATTTTAATTGACATCAATAATCATTATCATTAGGAAGGCACGCGGAACATCCACAGGATGCATGGCCCATGGCGGTGCAGTTCCGACGGCCATGGAGGGACGGCGAGCGTGGCGAGCCTTGATGAGGACAGTTTGCACGAGATGCGCCTGCGGTTGGAGCAGGCGCGCCTGGCACCATCCCAAGCGCTCGAATTGGCTGGCGAATTTCTGGAGTTGGCCTCCCGGATGGCGGCCAAGGCGACAAAACTGGCCCGCATAGGCGACCGCACCCAGGCGCGTCTCGTGAAACTCTATGACAAGTTGCGGCAACAGGAAGAACGATACCGGGGTATTTTCGAAAACTCCACAGAGGGTATTTTCCTGGCCGACACCCAGGGCATGCTCATGGCCATCAACCCGTCGCTCCGAGGGATGCTCGATCTCCCCGAATCGACACGGGAAAGCGTCGACGGCCCCGTGGCGCCCGCGGCCACCGTCGCCTCCCTTTTTTACGATGCCGCCGCATCCCGGAAGTTCTTGCGCGAGTTGACGTCGAACAACCGTGTGCGGCGGATGGAGGCGCGCCTTGCCGCCCCGCGGCGCCCGCTGTGGTGCCTGTTCGGGGCGGCGCGCGTTGAACCCGATGGCTATGTCGTGGGCATGATTCTGGATATTTCCGCGCAGAAATCCCTGGAAGAAGAGCTGCTGCGCCTGGCGGGATCGGATTTCCTGACCGGCCTCGCCAACAGGCGGTATTTTTTCGAGCAGACCGAGCGTGCGATGGCCGCTGCCAGACGCACCGGCGCGGCCCTGGCCCTGACCATGCTCGATGTGGATCATTTCAAATCCGTCAATGACGGTTATGGCCATGACGCGGGAGATGCCGTTTTGAGGGCCCTGGCCGATACGTTGCGGGGGGGCGTGCGCGCTTCCGATTTGGTGGGGCGCATTGGCGGAGAGGAGTTCGCGGTGCTGAGCCCGGGATCGGATCTCGCCGGCGGGGCGGAACTCGCGGAGAGGCTGCGCCGGGCCGTCGAGGCCTTGGAGATCGTGGCCGGCGGGGGACGGCTCAGGGTGACCGCGAGTTTCGGCGTGGCCGAACTGCGGCCCGGCTCCGACGCTTCCCCGTCATGTTTTCTGTCCCGGGCGGACCATGCCCTTTACGGCGCGAAACGCGATGGCCGCAACCGGGTTCGCCTTGCGCCGGACCCGGATACGGACCTCCGGCCGAACGCGCCCTCGGAGCTCCGGGCGAAGTGAATTCGTTAAGGACGGCGGACCGGCGGCTCGCGCGGCGTGAACCGCTGCGGACGGGCGGCGACGGGATCTTGTTGATTTCGGGAATCATTTTCATAAATGTCCGTTCATGCCGGCCGCGGCCCAAACAAAGACGCGCTCAGCAACAAGGAGGCAGCCGTGCGAAGCCTGATCGTCAAATGGCGCAAGGGAGGCGTCGAAAGAGTCGGGGCCATGGAAGCAAACCTCGGTACGCCGGCCAAACTTGGCCTCATCCTGTTTCCCTTTGTGGTCGCCGCTCCCCTGGCTTTCATGTTCGGCTATGCCGCCCTGGATGAAGCCACCCTCAAGGCCGTACTGGCAGGTTACGTCACCCTCGGGGTGATCCTGTATTACCCCCTGGTGCGTCTGGCCGGAAAATCCATCGTGTTCGATCAGGTGGACCGGCTCGTGGATTCCTGCATGCGCATCAAGCAAGGCGCCTACGATACCACGGCCGCGCCGCCGGCAAAGGGCGATGCAGGCGATTTCCCGGGGCTGGCCCGCCAGATCTACTGGCTCGGCCACGCGGTGACCGTGCGGGAACGCCGCCTCAACGACACCCTGGTCCATCTGGAAACCGCGCGTCGGCAGATCGAATCGAGCATCGACTACGCCGCCCGCATTCAGCGCGCCTTCCTGTCCGAGCCTGCCGACCTGGCTGCTGTTTTCCCGGAGAGCTTCGTCTGGTGGAGCCAGCGCGACGTGGTGGGCGGCGACGTGTTTTTCCTCGCAAGGAGCCAGGGCGGCGTGTTCTTCGGCGTGGGCGACTGCACCGGACACGGCGTGCCGGGCGCGTTCATGACGCTCATCGCCAAGGCGGCCCTGGATCGGGTGCGCCTCGACCGCTTCGAGGGCGACCCGGCCGGGGTGTTGGCCGAAGTCCACCGTTTCATGCGCCGCTGGCTCCTGTCGGACGGCGGCGGCGAAGTGGACGACGGCATGGATATGGGGCTGTTGTACTGCGACACCGACGATGCCGCCCGGTTCGTCTACGCCGGCGCCCGCCGCCCCCTGTGGATTGCACGCGAAGGCGACGTGGAGGAGGTCGGCGCGGACCGTATGGGTTTGGGTTACGCCAAGACCCCGACCGATGCCGTCTTTGCCAACAATACGGTCGCCTTCGGGCCCGGCGACACGGCGCTGCTGTTCTCCGACGGCCTCACCGACCAGGTGGGCGGCAGCCGGAACCTGCCCCTGGGCAAGCGACCGCTGCGTCAATGGTTGAACCAAACAGCCGGGGAACCTTTGGATGCCAGGCGCAAGGCCCTGGTCGAACTGTTCGAAACGCACAAGGGGCGCAGCACGCGGCGCGATGACGTCATCGTCATGGCCGTGCGTCCTGTTCCACGCAAAGGAGTCATGGCATGACCGGCGGACCGCGATTCGACAACTGTCGTCAACTGCTCCAGGAAGGCGGGGTGGTGCTCTATTTCAGGGGCCCCGTGACCCAGGAGGTGGTGGAAGGCCTCGGGTCGATGATCCGGCGCAAGGTGGATTTCGAGATCGCCAACCGGACCCGTGCCGCCATGGCCTTCGCCGTTTTGGTGGAACAGTTGCAAAATGTCCTTCACTACGCCGCCGACGCCGTGGATATGGAAACAGGCCGCATGGCCTCCGGCGAACTCATCATTCACCAAGACCCCGACGGCTTCTGCCTGAGTTGCGGCAACCGCATCCGCACGGCGCTTGCCCCGCGCATTCGCGAGCGGCTGGATGCCCTGGCCGGCCTGGACAAGGAAACGCTCAAGGCCCTGTACAAGTCGGCGCGCCAGCAGGGACCGGACGCCGGCTCCCGGGGTGCCGGCTTGGGCTTCCTCGAAATGGCCCGCCGCGCCGTGCATCCCCTCCGTTACGCCATCGAACCCATCGGCGACGATCTGGCCTGGTTTTCCCTGGACGTCGTCATTGCCTAGAGGAGCCGACATGCAGCCTTTTGTTTGTGCGCCCACGCGCTCCACACCCGAGATCCGCTTCGACGCGACGACCAACCGACATGTCATGAAGGGGGAGTGCTATCCCGAAAACGCCGCCGCGTTTTTCGGACCGCTTTTCGTCTGGGTCAAAAACTACCTCGCCCAAAAGCCGGCCGCCCCTGTCGTCTTCGACCTGGAGCTGGTCTATTTCAACTCCTCATCGTCCAAGGCCCTGCTCGATCTCTTTGAAATCCTGGAAAAGGCCGCCGCGGCCGGGACACGCATCACGGTCAATTGGCGCTACGACAAGGACAACGACATCGCGGGCGAGTGCGGCGAGGAGTTCGCCGAAGACGCCAAGGCGCTGTCCTTCAAGCTGATGGCGCTTTAGGCCCCATTCCAGCCCCCCTGAGGAGATGCGATATGAAAAACGGTTACGTCGAGGAGGCAAGCGGCCAGCCCGAAACGATATCCAGTACCGGCGCCTCGGACTGCTGGCGTGCGCCCCATCCGGCGTCTCTTGCCGTTTCCGGCGTGCTTGGCGTCGTGGCCGCGGCGAGCGCAGGGATGGGGGGGGCGTTCGACATGCCTCCCGTGGCCGCCGTGCTCCTTGCCGGAACCACAACCCTGCTGTTCGGCCTCGGGGCGTTCGCCACCCTGGTGGAGCAGCCGGCGCGCCAGATTGCCGTGCGCTTGTTGGAAGCCCTCCGGGGCCAGGAAGCGGGCGGGCCACCGACTATCGGACTGGCGTGCAGCCCCATCGCGGAACTGTGGGTCGCCGCCGCCGCCGTCTCCGAGAGCGTGACGGGGCTTCAAGCCGAGACCGAGCACCAGCGGCGGCAGGCATTTGCCGAGAATCGACAGGCTCTTAAAGCTCTGCGCGACGCCGCCAAGGCCCGACGCGAAGTGGATGCCGCCCGAAGCGCCGCCGTAAGCGAGGTGGTCGGCGAGGTCCGGGGGCATGTCGCGGCGGCCGCGGAACGCGCCGAGGCCATGCTTGCCGACAGCGCCTCCACGATCGACCTCGTGGCCGCGCAATCACGCAATCTCGGCACGACCTTCACCCTGCTCGACAGCGCCCTCGCCGCCGTGCGGGAAGCCTCCGAAAGCGCCCTCCAGGCGGCCGCCAAGGCCCAGGAAGCGGCGGGAATCGCCGAGAACGGCCGCCGCCTGGAAAACGATCTGCGCGACGTCTGCGGCTCCCTGGCCACGACCATGGACGGTCTGGCCGCCTCTTTCGCGGCACTCCTGGACGGCCTGCGCTTTGCCGCGAACACGGGCGAAACCATAGCCGACATCGCCGACCAGACCAACATGCTCGCCCTCAACGCCGCCATCGAAGCGGCCCGGGCAGGCGAGCATGGGCGCGGATTCGCCGTGGTGGCGGACGAAGTCCGCCGCCTGGCCGAAAACTCCAAGCAGGCCGCCGCGCAAACCTCCACCCGCCTGGATGCTGTCATGGTTCAGGCCGAAGGGAATGCGGGCCTGCTGCACATCGCCCACGAGGCGACGGGCGAGCTTCTGGATTTGTCCTCCCGTGTCGGCCAGGCCCTGGAGTCCATCGCGGCCAACGCGGCCGGCGCCCGGGCGATGGGGGAGAGCGGGGCCGGAACCGTGGGGCGTTCCCTGTCCCCCCTGGCCCAGGCCGAAAAGGCCCTTCACGACACCCTCGGCCAGGCCCAGGGCATCGAGGAAGCCGCCCTTGCCGGCCAGAGCCACGCCGAAGGACTGCGTCAAGCCCTGACCGGCGTCGACCAGCTCATGACCCGACTGTGCGGCGCAACGGCGGGCGAGGAAGCCGTCGCCTGCGATTGAGAAGTCGTTTCGCCGCCATGCGGGGAACGTTTGCCGAACCCGAATTCGCCGGAGGAGAACATGGAGAGGGAGACATCGCGGGATACCACCCATCTGGGGGCGCTCATCCCCGGCAGCCGTTGCATCGTGTCCAAAGTCCGCTGCGACGGCTGCCTGGGGCAACGGCTAGGCGATCTCGGCCTGGTGCCGGGCGAGGAGGTGACGGTTGTCCGCAACGCGCCGCTTCGCGACCCCATCGAAATCAAAGTGAGCGGGTTTCTGGTGAGCTTGCGGCGTTGCGAGGCTTCCCTGGTCGAGGTGGAGGCCCAATGAACGGACGCATCCTGGCGGCCTTGGCCGGCCAGCCGAACTGCGGCAAGTCCACGGTGTTCAACATGCTCACCGGGGCGCGCCAACATGTGGCCAATTTTCCCGGCGTCACCGTGGAGAAGAAATCGGGCCTGTTCAAACTGGGCATCCGAACCTGCGAACTCGTGGACCTGCCCGGAGCCTATTCCGTGAGTTCCTATTCCCCGGAAGAGCGCGTCACCCGGGATTTCCTCCTCTTCGACCATCCGCAGGTGGTGGTCAACGTCATAGACGCCTCGAACCTGCGCCGTCACCTGTGCCTGACCGTTGAGCTCCTCGAACTCGAGGTCAATGTGGTCGTGCACTGCAATATGATGGACGTCGCCGCCCGTCGCGGTCAGGAACTCGACCTCGACCTGCTGGCCCATCGCCTGGGCGTGCCGGTCTCCAAGGGGGTGGGGCGCAAGGGGCAGGGGCGGGACGATCTTGTGGCGGTCATGACCGCAGCCATGGACCGGCCCCCCAAGGACGAGCCCTTCCGGGTCGATTACGGCAGGCTGGAACCCCACATCCGGGCCGTGGAGGACGTGCTGGCCGAGGGCGGCGAACTGGGCGCGCCGCGCCGCTGGCTGGCCGTGCGGTTGCTCGAGGGCGACGAAGGGGCGCGACAGTTCGTCGCCGAGGTGTTTTTCGAGCCGGCGCGTCTGGCGGATGTGGTGGCCGCGCGTCAGGCGGCGTTCCGGGAGGAAGCCGGCGAGACCGCGGCCGCCTTCGCCGCGCTGGTCCGCCGCCGGCTGGCCAGGACTCTGGCCCAGGCCGTCATCGTCAAGGTCGCCGGACCGGAGCGGACCCGCACCGATGTCATCGACGACTTCGTGTGCCATAAGTTCCTCGGGCCGCTGGTGCTCGTAGGCGTGCTGTTCGTGCTGTACCAGGTGTCCATCGTCTGGGGCTACAAGCTCACGAACTACACCTGGCCGCTGTTGGCTTGGCTGAAGAATTTCGTCGCCGGCTTCCTGCCGCCGGCCGGCATGCTCGAGGATCCGATGCTGCGCTCCCTCGGGCTGTGGTTCATGGACTCCATCAACGCCCTGCTCAACTACATCCCCATTTTTTTCCTGCTCTTTTTCTGCGTGGCCTTTCTGGAGGACTCCGGCTACATGCCGCGCATGGCCTTCATTCTGGACCGGCTGTTCCGGTCCTACGGCCTGCATGGCCAGTCCACCCTGCCCATGGTGCTGGCCGGCGTGTACCTGGGCGGCTGCTGCGTGCCCGGTGTCATGGCCTGCAAGGCCATTCCCGACGACAAATCGCGCCTGGCCACCATCCTCATCATCCCGCTCATGAACTGCCTGGCCAAGGTGCCGCTGTACGTGCTGCTGGTGGGCGCGTTTTTCCCGGGCCATGCGTCGACGGCCATGTTTTTCATTTCCACGGTGACATTGTTTATGGCCCTGCCCATCGCCCGGCTGCTGTCGGGGACGCTTTTGGTCGGGCTCGACAGCGCGCCCTTCATCATGGAAATGCCGCCCTACCACATGCCGACCCTGCGCAACCTCCTGACCCGCGCCGTGGAGAAGGTGGCGCTTTTCATCCAAAAAATCGTCACCGTGGTGGCGGCCGTGGCGGTCATCGTCTTCGTGCTGCTCCAGTTCCCGGGCATCAGCCGCGAGCACATGGCCGCCTACGAAGCCCGGCTGGAAGCGGCACGGCAGGCGCTTGACGCGACCGTGGCCGGGACCCGGTTCCAGGCGGTCCTGGCCGGCGAGGGGCTGCTGCAGTTTTTACGCTACGAAGAGGCCTACAAGACTGCCCGGAGCGGCGTGGAGGACGCCGAAACGGCCAAGGCCGTGGACAGCCGCTTTCGCGAGGAAAACGCCGACTGCTTCGCCTTGCTCAAGCCCCGGGGCGACGCGGCGGCCAAGGCCGCCCTGGCCGGGGTGCGGGCCTTTGCCCAGACCAGGGACGCCATCACGCTGGAAATGCGCAAGGAACGTCTGGAAACGAGCTTTCTGGGCATTTTGGGCCGGGCGCTGGAACCGGTCACACAGTTTGCCGGCTTCAACTGGCGGGTCAACGCCGGCCTGCTCTCGGCTTTCGCCGCCAAGGAGTCGGCCGTGGCCACTCTTGGCGCCATCTACAAACTCGAGGCCGGCAGCGGGGACAACACGTCCCTGGAGGCGTCCATGCGCCGGGGCGAAGCCGATTTCACGCCGTTGCACGCCTTGGCCCTCATGCTCTTCATGGCCCTTTACCCGCCGTGCATGGCTACGTCCATGATGATCAAGGTGCAGACAGGACAGGCGAAGTGGATGGTGCTGGCCATCCTCTACCCCATGCTCCTCGGCATCGTCGTGGCCAGTGCCGTCTTTACCGGAGGAAGGCTGCTCGGCCTTGACGGCGAAACCGCCATGTGGGGCTTCTATGCCATCGCCGTGGCGGCCACCGTCGTGGCCGGGGTCGTGCCGCATCGCGACAGGGGGCCGCTGGCCGTTGCGACCGAGGCCTGTCCGGTGGGGCAGAACACCTGAATCGTCACCCGGGCAGGGTCTCGGCTTGCCCGGGGAAACCTCAACCCGCGCGGGCGCGGTTTTCGGGAGTATCGCACCATGATCGTCAAAATGAAAATGAGGGTTGTTCTCGTTATCGCGGCTTTGGCCCTGGCCCTGCCTGGGGCGGCCCTGGCCCACACGGCCCTTTGCACGTGCTTCGACAACGCCGACGGCACCATTACCTGCGAGGGAGGCTTCTCCGACGGCTCTTCCGCCTCTGGCGTCGCCCTCATCGTCAAGGACGGTTCCGGCAAGGTCATCGAGCAGGGGGCCATGGACAAGACCTCCAAGTACACCTTCAAGAAGCCGGAAAGCGCCTACATGGTCGTCTTCGACGCCGGCGAAGGACACAAGATCGAGATCGACGGCAAAAAGATACTGGAATAACCCGACACCAACAGGAGAACGACATGCAGCATCGCAAACCCGTCGCCGCCATCATTGCCGCCCTGGTCCTGACCCTCGTCCTGCCTGGACTGGCCAAAGCCCACTTCCAGATGATCTACACCCCGGAAATCGCCCTGGACAAGGGCGGCGAGGTGGACATGCGCCTGGTGTTCACCCATCCCTTCGAGGCCGGCCATACCATGGACATGGGCGCGCCCGAGCAGTTCTTCATGGTCTTCCAGCGCGGCGCCGAGGGAGAGCCCCAAAAAACCGACCTCAAGGCGAACCTGACTCCCATCACCTGGAAAAGCCTGACCAATTCCGGGAAAGCCTTCGCCATCAAGCAGAAGCTGCGCAGCCCCGGCGACTATGTCTTCGCCCTCGTGCCGGCCCCCTATTTCGAGCCCGAGGAAAAAGCCTACATGCAGCAGATCACCAAGATGGTGCTCAACGTCGGCGGCATCCCCGGCAACTGGGACAAGCCCCTTGGCCTGCCCGCCGAGATCGTTCCCCTGGCCAAGCCCTATGGCTTGTATGCCGGCAACGTGTTCGTGGGCCAGGTACTGGCCGATGGCAAGCCCGCGTCCAACGCCGAGATCGAGGTGGAGTTCCTGAACCATGCCCCGGCCATGGCCAGCAACAGCTTCGAGAAGAAGGCCGCCGTCACCGCTCCTCACGACTGTTTCGTCACCCAGACGATCAAAGCCGACGCCAACGGCGTGTTCGTCTACGCCATGCCGAAAGCGGGCTGGTGGGGCTTCGCCGCCCTGGGTGTGGGGCCAGTCAAGGAGTTTGACGGAAAGCCCATGTCGCAGGACGCCCTTATTTGGGTGAAAAGTGTGGACATGAAATAACGGAGTTTTGAAATGCCGGCACAAAGGGCGTCTGGAGACGGACGCCCTTTGTGTATTCCGCACCCGTCCCCTCTGGACCGATAGGATTTGCAGACTGCCCCTTCCGGAAGCCTTGGACTACTTTCACGTACGAATTCCCGTGGGATGCTGGGGCGGGGTCAACGCCCATGCCAACAGCTCGTGTCGGCGCTCTTGGGCTTCCACGCCTTGTGGCTTGATCGAAAGGAAACGGTCTCACTGGCGCTATCAGCCAGTTTGAGGGTCGAGGCCAACATGGTATTTGAGCCTGTCCTGGAAGAAGAGCGGAGGCCTCCAGCTTTTCGCCGGACGCCGGCGAAAGAGGCCCTACTCCAGTTCAAAGGCGATGGGCAGGATGGCCACCCAATGCACGGGCGCGCCCTTTCGGGTGCCGGGCTTGAAGCGCCAGTGGGCGAGAGTGGTGCGCACGGTTTCGGCAAATGCCTCGGCATGCTCCCCGCTCAGGATGTCCACGCGTTCCACCCGGCCAACCGTGTCAACGAGCAGGCGCACCCGGAGCAGTGCCCGCAGGCCCCGCCGCTTGGCCTGAAACGGATACTCGGGCTTGGGTGCGAAGACCAAAGCCGGCTGGTTGTCGAGTTCGCTGGCGCCCAGGGGGGAACCGATGGACCCGGGCCCAGCCCCGCCACCCGAGATCAGCGGCGGCCCGGAGGAAGCGCCCGAGCCGCCCCCCGGCTGGGCAGCCGTGGCCTC
>DQED01000093.1:244-8212 GCA_003525525.1 Desulfovibrio sp. | reverse complement strand
CCCCGCCGCAACGCGCCGTCTGGGTGCCGCCCGGCATGCGCCACGCCGTCGCCGCCACGCGCCGCGCCGAAATGCGCAGCCTCTACATCCGCGCCGACCAGGACGTCTTCTCGCCCCCCCGCTGCCTCGTGCTCTCCGTCACGCCGCTGGCCCGGGAACTCCTCCTCGCCACGGCCGCCCTGCCCGCCGCCTACGACGAAAACGGCCCACCCGGCCGCCTCGTGGCCGTGCTCCTCGACCAGCTCGCCACGCTGCCCGAAGCCGCCTACAGCCTGCCCTGGCCCCAGGATCCGCGCCTGGCCGCCATCTGCCAAACCCTCACCGACAGCCCCGACGACAACCGCACCGCCAAAGACTTCGCCAAAAACGCCGGCATGACCGAACGCACCCTCGGCCGCCTCTTCCAGGCCCAAACCGGCCTCGGCTTCGGCGGCTGGCGACGGCGGTCGCGGCTGCTCACCGCCCTGTCGCTGCTCGAAGCCGGCAAAAACGTCACCGCCACCGCCATCGAATGCGGCTACGACTCGACCTCGGCGTTTATCGCCGCCTTCCGCGACGCGTTCGGCGTCACGCCCGGGGCGTTCGTGCGGGAAGGGTGAGGGAGAGCGGAAAAGGCGAAGAGAGAGAGAGAGGATGCCTCCGGCGGCCAGGAGGGGATGATCCCCTCCTGGACCTCCCCGACGGGGGATGGGCAAGCGGGTGGGAGGTGCGACGGGCCTGCGAGGCCGAATTCCGGCCTCGCCGACGCACTCCCACCCACGTCAACACCTCCACCCGCTTACCCGCTCCCCGCGTCCAGGGGGTCCGGGGGGGATGATCCCCCCCGGCCGCCGGAGGCATCTTCCGCTTCGCCTTTCTCTTCCCCCTCGCCTTCCACCTGCGCATCCGCCACCACACGGTTGCGGCCGCTGTTTTTCGCGGCGTAGAGGGCGGCGTCCACGCGGCCCATGAGGGATTCGACGGTTTCGCCGGGTCTGGCCTGGGCCACGCCGAGGCTGATGGAGCCGTGGATAGCGCCGGGGAAGGGGGTTGCGGCCACGAGGGCGCGCAGTTTTTCTGCCAGGGGCACGGCCCGGGCCAGCGGGGTATGGGGCGCGGCCACGACGAATTCCTCGCCGCCGTAGCGGAACAGCCAGTCCACGCGGCGGATGGAGCGGCGCACGCGGTCGGTGAGTTCGCGCAGCATGGCGTCGCCGGCGGCGTGTCCGTGTTCGTCGTTGACGCGTTTGAAGTGGTCGATGTCGAACATGATGACGGAAAGCGGTGTATCGTAGCGCTTGGCCCGGTGGATTTCCTGGGTCATGACCTCGTTGAATTTGAGGCGATTGTGCGCGCCGGTGAGCTGGTCGGTGACGGCGAGTTCGGTCAGCGCCTGGTTGGCGGCCGTAAGGCGGCTGCGGTCGGCGCAGATGCGGGCCACCATGGGGCGCAGGAGGAACACGCCCACGCCGGCGAGCAGGACGAGCATGGCGACGGTCGCGCCGAGCTCCATGCGGCGCAGGGTGGTCAGGCGGGAGACGGCGCGGCGCTGGTAGGCCTGGACCACGGCGCTTATGTCCTGGAGCAGTTCGTTTTCGCCGAACGCCAGGACGTTGAGGAACTTCGGATCGGACAAGGCGGGCCTGCCGCCGTCGGCCTGGGCGAACTCGCGGGTGCTTTTGATGAAAAAGCGCATGCGCGCGTCGAGATCCAGCGGCGGCTGGAAGTAGATGGCGGCGAGTTCCCGGGAGTGGGCGACGAGGGACTCGGGGTCGCTCAAGTCGGCCAGCAGCCGGGCGTGGTTGTCTTCGAGCCTTTTGACGGCGCGCAGCAGGTGGGCGCGGATATCGCGCCGGGCTTCCTCGTCGTCGGCGGCGGCCAGGAGCAGGCATTGGGCCAGCACGCGCTGGGTGAGCAGGCGTTGGGAGCCGCTTATGGCCGTGATTTCCGCGGCATGGTCGATGGAGGCCATGACGTCCCGGAAAACGGCGTAGGTGGCCACGGACAGGAGGGCGGCCAGGGACAGGGCCGCAAGGTAGCGCAGCGTCAGGTTGCGCTTGAAGGGACAGGCGCGCCGGGAACCGGTTTTTGGGGGCGGCATCCTCTTCCGTGTAGGCCAGTTCGGGCGAGGTGGCAAGGCGGGCCGGCGGCGCATGCCTCGCCGCCGGCCCGTCGGGGAGGGAGCGGAGGAACTATTTGTCGCCGATGGCCGTGCGGTAGGCGGCCAGGGCTTCCACGGTGACGAGGGGGAAGCCGTGTTGCGCGGCGAAGGCTTCGATCTGCGCCCCTTTGGCCATGGTGCCGTCGGGATTGGTCAGTTCGCACAGCACGCCGCACGGGGCCAGCCCCGCCAGCCGGGTCAGGTCCACGGTGGCTTCGGTATGGCCCCGGCGTTCGAGCACGCCGCCGGGTTTGGCCACGAGCGGAAAGACGTGGCCGGGCCGGGCGAGGTCGCTTGGCGCGGTGTCCGGGGCGATGGCCGTCTTGACGGTGGTGACGCGGTCCGCGGCGGAAACGCCGGTGGTGACGCCCGCGGCGGCCTCGATGGTCACGGTGAAGGCCGTGCGGTTGACGCAGGTGTTGACCGCGACCATGGGCGGCAGTTCGAGCTGCCGGGCCCTGTCTTCGGTCAGGCACAGGCAGACGATGCCGCTGCATTCGCGGATCAGCATGGCCATCTGGGGCACGGTGAGGGTTTCGGCCGCGAAGATGAGGTCACCCTCGTTTTCGCGGTCCGCGTCGTCGGTGACGACGATGCCGCCGCCCTGGCGCAGGGAGGCGATGGCGGCGAGGACGCTTTGATGTTCGCTTGCGATGCCGGAATAGGACTGATTCATGGCGCACTCCGTAAAGGGTCGTGGCGAGAGCCAGAATCAGGGCGGAAAAAGGACGGCCGGACGCGCCGCACACGCGGTGCGTCGGCCACGCGCCGGAACGACCCGGCGGCGGAAAAGCCGTCTGCTCCTCTTGCATCCGGACTGTGACCGTCGGCCCTGGCTTCGCACCAGGTCTGCTGACCTTTCCGACGCGCACGGCCGGGCATGCGGCCGTGGCGCGGCGACGCCGGGGTTTCCCCCGTGGGGACCGGTTGCGGCCGGTTCCTGTCGCTGCGCCGGAAAGCGCTCGCGGGCTCCCCGGTTTCCCGGGATACCGCCGGTGGGGACTTCCACCCCGCCCTGAGGACAACGGGGATGTCATAGTCCCGCCCGCGCGGGTTGGCAAGTCCGGGCCGGACATGAAAAAGGGCCGCCGGGGAGGGACCGGCGACCCTTGCCTTGGGGGAGGAGGATGGGATCGAAGCGTGTTACATGCCGGGCATGGCCTTCATGGAACTGGTCACCTTGCCGTCGCCGGTCTTGAAGGATGACAAAGGGCGTTAGCCGGCCTGCCGGGGAGCGGTGGTCTTGGCGTCGGTGGCCGGGGCCGGCATGCTCATGCCCTGGGGCTGGCCCTGCATGGCGTTATGATCCATGCCCTGCATCGCGCCATGGTCCTTGCCCAGCATCATACCCTTGCCCATCATCATGCAGCCTTCCCTGGCCTTGCCGCCCATCATGTCCATGGAGCCGTCCATCATGCCCATCCGGCCCTTGTGGCCGAAGCCCCGGGTCATGCGAATGGGGGTGCCCGTCTCCTTGGCGTAGCGGATGCGAAACAGGGTCGTCTGTTCGTCGAGCTGGCCGCGAAGGGCGGCGATGTCGGCCACGAGCTTTTTGACGGCGGCCGTGTCGTCGGGCCTGGCGGCAAGCTGCGTTTCCAGCTCGGCCTTCTTCGCGGTGATCTTGCCGCGCAGTTCGGCGGTCTTGGCCACGTATTCCTGGTTGAGGACATAGGCCTTGTCGGGATCGACGGCAGGCGCGGCCTTCGCGGCATCGGCCGGCGCGGCGGCCGGGGCGGCGTGCTGCTGGTGGGTGGACTGGGCCAGGGCCGGAACGGTCAGGGCCAGGGCCAGGGCGATGACGGCGGGAATACGAATGCTTTTGCGCATGGAGCGCCTCCTTTGCGAGTATGCCTTGCGTAAAGCATCGCCCATGCCAGAAGCGCCCGGTGCGTCGCGCGGATGCGCCCCCTTTTCGCTTACCAGACCAAATCGCTATACATTTTTTCGCCCTCTTGCCTTTCCCTCCCGCGCCGCGGCTCCGGGCCGCGGCGCGGCGGTTTTCCGCATCGGGCATAATCTATACGATTCCGGGAGGAAATATGGCTAAAAAACATACGCCGTCCAAGAATCGATCGGTTCAGCGCACCGCGCGGCGTCGGGCCACGCCTTCGGGCGAGGCCATGTCCGCGTCGTCCGCAGGCGCATCGGCCGGCTGCGACGGCACGGGCTCCACGCTTTCGACGCCGAACCGCGCCTCGAACTGCTTGCCGAAACGGCACAGCGCTTCCAGTATGGGGATGATGTCCCGGCCCGAGTGCGTGAGCCCGTACTCCACGCGCGGCGGCACCTCGGCGAAGACCGTGCGGGAGATCATGCCGTCGGATTCGAGCTCGCGCAACTGCTGCGTGAGCATTTTCTGGGTGATGATCGGCATGGTGCGCCGCAGCGCCGAGAAACGCAGCGTGGGCACGTCGCGCAGGTGCCACAGGATGAGCGGCTTCCATTTGCCGCCGATGACCGCCAGCGACAGCTCCATGCTGCACGAATATTCCTTGCCCAGGCAGCGTTTGCGCCCGCACGGGATTCCTTGTCCGGCCATGACCGCCTCCATGGTATCCAAATAGGTACTACTGAACTTTAATGTGCCTACTTGCTTTTTTGGGTATACTGGCAGAATTTCCCCAAAGCGTAAAGCGGAAACCGTAAAGGAGGCCCCATGGAACTGCTGGAAGCCATCCATACCCGGCGCAGCATTCGCGCCTTCACCGACGCCCCGGTGTCCGAGGAAGACCTGGACACGGTGCTGCGCGCCGCCATGGCCGCGCCGAGCGCCGGCAACGCCCAGCCCTGGCATTTCGTGGTCATCACCGACCGCGCGATCCTCGACGCCATCCCGGACATCCATGCCCATGCGGCCATGGTCAGGCAGGCGCCCCTGGCCATCGCCGTGGTCGCGGAACTGGCCCAGGAGAAATACCCGGGTTTCGGCTACTGGACCCTGGATTGTTCGGCCGCGGTGGAGAACCTGCTGCTCGCCGCGCGCGGGCTCGGGCTCGGCACGGTCTGGTGCGGCATCTACCCCCGGCCCGAGCGCATGGAAGGGCTCGCGCGGCTGCTCGCCCTGCCCGAAGGGGTCAAGGCGCACGCGCTGGTGGTCATGGGCCACCCGGCGCAGGAATTCAAACGCGTGGACCGCTTCAAGCCCGAGCGCATCCACCAAAACCGCTGGTAGCAGGCGCGCGATGCAACGCTCGATCGGGCCCGTGTGCGCCCTCTACCCCATGCCGACGACCATCGTCGGGGCCATGGCCGACGGCAGGCCCAATTTCCTGGCCATCGCCCACGTGGGCATCTTGAACAACGCCGCGCCCCAATACCTGACGGTCAGCCTCAAGAAATACCGCCACACCAGCCGCGCCATTCGTGACGCGGGCGGCTTCTCCATCTGCCTGCCGCGCGCGTCCATGGCCGTGGAAACGGATTATGTGGGCATCGTTTCGGGCAGCCGCGTGGACAAGTCGCACGTGTTCGACGTCTTCTACGGCGCACGCGGCAACGTGCCCATGATCCGGGAGTGCCCGGTCAACATGGAGCTGGCGCTGCACGACGTCATGGACCTGCCGGCCCACGAGGTGTTCGTGGGGGAGCTCGTCGCCACCTACGTGGACGAGGACTGCCTGCGCGACGGCGACAAGGTCGATCTGGAGAAGGTCCGGCCGCTGCTTTTCGATTATGCCAGCGGCTGGTATTTTGCACTCGGCGAACCCGTGGCCCCCTGCTGGCGGGCCGGGCGGGACCATCCGGCCTACGCGGCCGCCAAAGGAGCGAAGTGACATGGCCAAAGTATCCCTCGGCGCGAAAACCATGACCCTGCCGACCCCGGCCTGGCTGATCGGCACCTACGACGCCGCCGGCAAGCCCAACCTCATGACCGCCGCCTGGGGCGGCATCTGCTGTTCGAAGCCCGTGTGCATGACCGTCTCCCTGCAAAAGCCCCGGCACTCCTACGCCGCCATCATGGAGCGCAAGGCCTTCACCATCAACGTGGCCGGCGAGGCCGACGTGGCCAAAGTGGACTACTGCGGCATCGTGTCCGGCCGCGACCACGACAAGTTCGCGGCCTGCGGCTACACGCCCGTGAAAAGCGAGCTCGTGGACGCGCCCTACGTGGCGCAGTGCCCGCTCGTGGTCGAGTGCAAGGTGATCCACATCCAGGATCTCGGCCAGCACACCATGTTCGTCGGCGAAGTGCTGGACGTGAAGGTGGAAGAGGCGGCCATGAAGGGCGGCAAGCCCGATCCCCTGGCGATCAAGCCCATCGTGTTCGCGCCCGAGGACCGGCACTACTACGGCCTCGGCGTCGACCTCGGCCCGGGCTGGTCGCTCGGCAAGGCGATCAAATGAGCGACAAGGTCCGCCTCGATGCGGAGATCCTGCCGCCCATGCCCGTGGTCCTGGCCGGGGCCGTGGTCGAAGGCCGCGTCAACTTCATGGCCGCCGCCTGGGTCACGCGCGTCGGGCACAAGCCGCCCATGATCGGCGTCTCCATCAACCACCGCCAGCACACGGGCAAGGGCATCCGGGAAAACGGCGCGTTCTCCCTGTGCCTGCCCGGCCCCGACCTCGTGGAACCGACCGACTATTGCGGCCTGGTTTCCGGGCGAAACATGGACAAGTCCGCGCTCTTCGACGTCTTCTACGGCGACACGCCGCACGCGCCCATGATCCGGCAGTGTCCGCTCTGCCTGGAAATGACGCTCGTGCAGGCCGTGGAATTACCCCACCACACGTTTTTTATCGGGGAAATCAAGGCCGGCTGGGCCGACGGAGAGATCCTCACCGACGGCAGGCCGGATGTGGAAAAATACAAACCGCTTCTGCTCACCATGCCCGACAACCGCTACTGGACCCTCGGCGACCATGTGGCCGACGCCTGGAGCGCGGGGAAAAAGCGCAAGAAAGGAGAAGCACAGTGAAAGTCCTGGCAATAAACGGCAGCGCCCGCAAGGACGGCAACACCGCCGCCATGCTGCGCGCCGCCCTTGCGCCCATCGAGGCCGCGGGCATCGAAACCGAACTGCTCCAGCTGCACGGCAAGAACATACACGGCTGCATCGCCTGCATGAAATGCTGGGAGAAAAAAGACGGCCACTGCGTCGTCAAGAACGACATGCTGAACGAAATCATGGACAAGATGGTCGCGGCCGACGGCATGCTCATCGGCTCGCCCACCTACTTCGCCAACGTGACGAGCAACATCAAGTCCATCATCGACCGCGCCGGCATGGTGGCGCTGGCCAACGGCTATGCGCTCGCGCGCAAGGTCGGGGCCGCGGTCGTGGCCGTGCGCCGCGGCGGGGCCATCGCCGTCTTCGACGCCATCAACCACTTCTACTTCATCAACCAGGTGGTGGTGCCGGGCTCGAGCTACTGGAACCTCGGCCGGGGCCTTTCGCCCGGGGACGTGGAAAAGGACGAGGAAGGCATGCAGACCATGGACAACCTCGGCAAGAACATGGCCTGGGTGCTGCAAAAGCTCAACGGCTGAGACGTCGCCGCCGCGCCGCCCCGTCCGGCGGCGCGGCGGCGTACGAAAGGAGGCGTCTTCCCATGAACGCAGACAAGGATACGGCCCCCGGTCTCGTGATCCTGTGGATCAGCCGCGATCCCGACGCGGCCCGCAACATGGCCCTCATGTACGCGAAAAATTCCCGCCTCAAGGGCTGGTGGGACGCCGTGCATCTGCTGCTCTGGGGCCCCTCGGCGCAGCTGCTCGCCGAAGACCCGGCCCTGCAGGAGGAAGTGGCCGCGTGCATGGCCGCGGGCGTGACCGTGCTGGCCTGCCGCGCCTGCGCCGAACGCCACGGCGTGGCCGAGGCCCTGAGGGC
>DQED01000093.1:0-175 GCA_003525525.1 Desulfovibrio sp. | reverse complement strand
TGTCGCGAGGCGGGCGGCGTGCCTTGCCGCCCGCGCCAAGGCATCCTGGAGGTCGCCCATGTCCGAAGCCCTGCCCCTTTCCGGAAAGGTCGCCCTGGTTACCGGCGCGAGCCGGGGCATCGGCCGGGGCATCGCCCTGGCCCTGGCGCGGCGCGGCGCGGACGTGGCCGTGGGC
>DQED01000292.1:4269-4463 GCA_003525525.1 Desulfovibrio sp. | reverse complement strand
GAGCCCATGACCTCGCTCAATCCCGTGCTCACCATCGGCGACCAGGTGGCCGAACCCGTGCGTACGCATCGCCGCGTTTCGCACGCCCAGGCCCTGGAAGCGGCCGAGGCGATGCTCGCCAAGGTCGGCCTGCCCGATCCCGCCCGGCGCATGCGCGGCTATCCCCACGAGCTCTCCGGAGGCCAGCGCCAGCG
>DQED01000292.1:3662-4237 GCA_003525525.1 Desulfovibrio sp. | reverse complement strand
CGACCACGGCCCTGGACGTGACCGTGCAGCGCCAGATCCTCGATCTCATGACGCATCTCGCCCGCGACACGGGCACCGCCGTGGTTCTGGTCACGCACAACCTGGGCGTGGTGGCGCAGACCGCCGACGCCGTGACCGTGATGTACGCGGGCCGGCTCGTGGAATACGCGCGGGTGGAGACCTTTTTCGCCGGCCCGGCCCATCCCTACAGCCAGGGCCTGCTCGCCTCCCTGCCGCGCCTGGGCGGCCGGGGCGGACGGCTCTCCTCCATTCCCGGCATGGTGCCGTCCCTTGCCTCCCTGCCGTCCGGCTGCCATTTCCATCCCCGCTGCCCCCGGGCGTTCGGGCCCTGCGCCGGGCAGGCCCCGCCGCTTTTTTCCCTGCCGGACGGCCGGCGCGCGAGGTGCTGGCTCTATGGCTGACGGCGCGCCCCTGCTCGAACTTTCCGACGTGACCCGGCGCTACGTCACACGCACCGGGTTTTTCGCGGCCGGCCGGCGCGAGGTCGCGGCCGTGGCCGGCGTGGACCTGCGCGTCATGCCCGGGGAGACGGTCGGGCTCGTGGGCGAGTCCGG
>DQED01000292.1:3485-3626 GCA_003525525.1 Desulfovibrio sp. | reverse complement strand
GTGGGCGAGTCCGGTTGCGGCAAATCGACGCTCGCGCGCATGGCCGTGGGGCTCGAACCGCCCAGTTCCGGCACAGTGCGCGTGGACGGCCTCGACCCCTGGGCGGGCGACGCCGCGGCGCGCCGGAAACTGCCGCGCCTG
>DQED01000292.1:0-3435 GCA_003525525.1 Desulfovibrio sp. | reverse complement strand
CTGCCCGTGGGCTGGACCGTGGCAGAGGGGCTGCGCGCCATGGGCGAGGGCTCGGCGAGGCAGCGCCGGGAGCGGGTGCTGGAACTGCTCGCCCAGGTCGGGCTCGCGCCCGAGCACGCCCGGCGATTTCCCCACCAGTTTTCCGGCGGNNCACGAGTTCTCCGGCGGCCAGCGCCAGCGCGTGGCCGTGGCCCGGGCTCTGGCGCTGGCCCCGCGCCTGATCGTGTGCGACGAGCCGGTCTCGGCGCTCGACGTCTCGGTCCAGGCGCAGGTCATCAATCTCCTGGCCGATCTCCGGGAGCGCCTGGGGCTGGCGTATCTCTTCATTTCCCACGACCTCGCCGTGGTCGGGCACGTCAGCGACCGCGTCGCGGTCATGTATCTGGGGCGCATCGTGGAGACGGCCCCGGCCCGGGCGCTTTACGACGGGCCGCTGCACCCGTATACCAGGGCGCTTCTGGCCGCGGCCCCGGCCGTTGCGCCCGGCACGCGCCGTGCGGAAAGCCCTGTCGGCGAGACGCCGGACCCGGCCGCGCCGCCTCCGGGCTGCGCCTTTCACCCGCGCTGCCCCGAAGCGGCCCCGGAATGCGCCGCCTCCGTGCCGCCGCTGACGGAAACCACGCCCGGACATTTCGTGCGCTGCATGCGCCTGCCATGAAGGAAGGAGAACGAATGGACCCCATCGAAAAAGCCGCCGAGGAAATCCTGCGCGTGCTCATGGCCGAGCACTGGGCCAGATTCTATTACGCCGTGGAACAGGACGGCGTGGTCTACGTGAACGTGCCCGACGACGTCCTCGCGACCATGCGCGAAACCCACCCCCTGCTGGCGGATTTCGTGGCCGGTCTCAACGGCCAGCCCATCGACATGGAATCCTCGCAACGGGCCGTGGGCGAATTCGTGTTCCGCACCTTCGAGGGCGGCACGTTTCCCGTCGGCACCGTGGCCAAGACCTTCGACAGCAAGGAATTCGCCCGGCTCATGCGGCTTTTTTCCGTCTGGCTCTCCGGGCACGAGGCCGAGTTCGACGCCGAGATCATGCCGTTTTCCCTATGGGAGAGCCTCTTCACCGCCTGGCGTGCGGACCCGGCCGTACAGCGCTTTCAGGATTCGCTCAAAGGCGGAGGCAACCCCGCTCCGCCCGCCGGCGAGACGATCCACTAAACATTTAAGAGGAAGAATGCCTCCGGCGTCCGGGAGGGGCCGAGGGCCCCTCCCGGACCACCCCGAAAGGGGGGCAGGAAGTGCGAGAGAGGCGACGCAATGCGTTACGGCATTGGCGTCGGGCGTTTTTCGAAGGCCGCTGCGGATCGTGTCCGGGGCGGCCTTCGTTATTTTTTGAAACGCCAGCCGCGCTCGCGCATGCAGGTGGCGAAGACGTCGAGATTGGCGTCGTCCTCGGCCACGTTGGCCACCCAGCGGGTGGCCTGCGCCTCGATGGTGGGGTCTGATTCGAAGCGCTCCAGGCCGTAGGTCGGGGCCACGGCCATGTCGGCTTCCTGCTTGCAGATGGCGGTGTCCGCCTCGAGGCGCTGCTTGGCGTCGGCCTTGTCCGCGATGCTCGGATTGACGTAGGTCGGGCCGCAGCCGCCAAGGGCGAACGCGGCCGCCATGGCGAGGCACGGCAGAACGAAACGGGCAAGTGTGCGATGCATGAGCCTTCCTTTGCGGGTGTTGTCCGCAAGGGATATTTTTTCTCCTGCCCCGCTGCAACCTTTTTTCCGGTCCGGGCGACTGTGCACCATGACGCGGCATCGTCTTTTTTCGCGTCACGCACAATCGCCCGGAGGAATATGCGCATGGATTCCTATTTGTCCCAGGCTCTGGAAATCGTCAAAGCGCAGGCCAAGGTGCGCAACATGACCGAAGCGGAGATCACGGCCCTGGTCGGCAGGCTCGCCGGCAGCATCCGCGACATGGACCTCGCCGGATGCGGCGGAACGTGCGGCCTGTCCGGCAACGGCGCGAAAGACCCCAAGAAAGCCGTGAGGGAACGCACCATCACCTGCATGGAATCTGGCAAGCCTTACAAGATACTCACCAAACGCCATTTGGCCAAATTCGGGCTGACGCCGGAAGAATACCGGATGAAATGGGGCTACCCCAAGGGCATGCCGCTGGTGTGCAAGGCCCTGCAACGGGAACGCCGCAAGAAGATGCGCGAAATGAAGCTCTGGGAGCGCCGCCCCGCCGCCTGACGAATATCGCCGAAGCGGCATGGCCACGCCCGGCGCGTCACCCGGCCATGCCGCTTTCCTGCGCCGCGCGGCGTCCGTCCGGTCGGGCATTTCTCCCCGGTCGCCCCTTGACTGGGCGGACAATCCGCTTATTTTTTTGGCGCTCGCCACGTGCGAGTGCTGCCGCTGGGGCGGCCCGGAAAAACGGTCCTTGACAAAGCGGGACCGAAGGCCGACTTGTTGCGGCCGAAATCGTCGGCCAAACGGACCGGCGGGGGAGAGTGACAATGCCCATCTACGAGTACAAGTGCGATAAGTGCGGCAAAGTTTCGGAAATCCTGCAGAGAAAATTCGACGTGGACGAAGCCCCGTGCGAAGCCTGCGGCGCACCGGCCCACCGTATCATGTCCAATACCTCGTTCGTGCTCAAAGGCACGGGCTGGTACGTGACCGACTACAAGGCCAACGGCGGTTGCAGCGCCTCCGGCGGCAACTGCAACGGCAAGTCCGAATCGCAACAGCCCGCCGACGCCGCCAATACTTCGACTAACGCCAAGCCGGCCGCTGCCGCCTGCGACAAGGCTTCCTCCGGCTGCGCCTCCTGCTCCAGCGCTCCCGCCGCCTCGAGCAGCGCCAGCGCCGCTTCCTAGCCCTTTCCGCTCTTTTGCAACGCGTCATGCGCCGCATGTGCTCCCTGGCCCGGGTTACGACCCGGGAAAGGGCAGCAGATGCGGCGTGTTTCGTTATGGGGAAAGGGATGGGATGAGGCGAGGGAGGGAGGCATCTTCCTCTTCACCGCTTCGCCTTTTCTCCTCCCTCCTACACGCCGAGCAACCCACGCAGCGCCGCCAGGGGCAGATGCGCTTCGATGACGTCGGCGAGCCGGTCGAGGGCGGGGTCCAGGTCGTAGGGCGTCGGCAGCGCCACGGGCGGCAGGCCGCGTCGCGCGCGCAGATCATTCAGGAAGCGGCGGCGGAAGGCGTCGGCGTCGAAGAGGCCGTGCAGGTAGGCTCCCCAGACGGGCAGGTCGGCGCGGGAGAAGCCGATGGCGGCGCCGTCTTCGCGGGTGACGGCCACGGCGAGGCCCGGGGCGGTGCTGGTGCGGCCGTGGTGGATTTCGTAGCCGATGAGCGCCTCGTTTGTGGGCGCGTGCACGGCTTTGGTGCTCGTGAGCGTTTTGTGGGCGCAGAGTTCCGTGGAAAGCGGCAGGAGCGCGAGGCCTTCCTCGCGTTCCCGGCCCGATTCCAGGCCCAGGGGG
>DQED01000415.1 GCA_003525525.1 Desulfovibrio sp. | reverse complement strand
GGACGGCAGCTGGGTCATCGTCACTCCTGACAAGGGGCCGGCCAAGGAACTCTACGTCAAGAAGGGGCAGCGGCTCACCGTGCCCTTCGGCGAAAAGATCGAGATCAAGCTCGGCAATCCGAGCAGCGTGGTTTTCCGCTACGACGGCAAGGAAACCACGGTCGTCACGGAAAAGGGCGAAAGCAAGACCGTCCGTTTCCCCTAGGCGGCCTCGCGTCGCGTCCCCGGAACCCGCGGGTTTCAGGGACGCGACGCGGCCGGTTTCGCCGGCGGAAACGGAGACGGCGGCGGGGCGGCGGGCATGGAATTTTCCGAACAGGCGCTC
Organism: Desulfovibrio sp.; assembly: GCA_003525525.1. Classification (GTDB taxonomy): domain Bacteria; phylum Desulfobacterota; class Desulfovibrionia; order Desulfovibrionales; family Desulfovibrionaceae; genus Solidesulfovibrio. The sequence goes on along the minus strand of DQED01000415.1, from coordinate 3,009 downwards.
GTGCTCAAAGTGGGGCGGTTTCGGGAGATCGACGCCTGGGTGCGCCTCGTGTCCCCGGTGCGCGGGATCTACACGGCCTTCGCCTTCGGCGGGCTCAAGAGCCGCCGCCGCTTCCTGGGCTGCCTCGATCCCCTCAACCATGTCCGTTTCAAGGTGCGCCGCTCGGGTCACGGCGGCTACCATTGCCTGACCGAGGCCAGGCTTCTCGATGCGCCCATGCGCCTGCGCGGCGATCCGAACCGGCTGGGCATGGCCGTCAACTGCCTGAAATTTTTCGAAGCCGTGCAGATTGGCCCCACGGGCGCGGCCGAGGCCTATGCGCTCCTGCGCGACATGCTCGCCGCCCTGGAAGCGGCCGAGGTTCCGTCGCCGCTTTTCCCCTTGCTCTTTCGGGCGCGCATGGCCTTCCTGCAGGGCATGTTTCCGGCCTGCGGGCAGTGCGCCGTGTGCGGCGCTCCGCTTTGCGGGCAGGAAGCCGTGTGCCACGTGGAAGCGGGGCGCTTGACCTGCGCCGCCTGTCGGGACGATAACGCCCCGGGCGTGCGGCAGCGACTCGGCACCGGGGCCTTGGGCCTGCTCGAGTCCGCCGTGCGTGGCGACGCCTGCGCCTGGGCGGCCTGCCGCCCCGAACCGGGCGCGGCGCGGGAGTTCTCCCGCACCGTGGACCTGCTCGTGCGCTATCATATGGGACTGGCCTGGGAGCGGGGCGGCTTCGTGCGCGCCTGACGCTTCCCTGCGTTTTTTCGGCTGCCTGGCCTGCGTTTTCGCGCCGCAAGCGCCGCGGCCCCACGACGGCGTAACCTTGAAATCGGAGCGACCATGTATTTTCAGGATCTCATCTTGACGCTGCAACACTTCTGGGCCAAGTCCGGCTGCCTGGCGGTCCAGGGCCACGACATCGAGGTCGGCGCCGGAACCTTCAACCCGGCCACCTTTTTCCGGGTCATCGGCCCCGAACCCTGGAAGGCCGCCTACGTCGAGCCTTCGCGCCGTCCCACCGACGGCCGCTACGGCGAGAATCCCAACCGCCTGCAGCACTATTACCAGTTTCAGGCCATCCTCAAGCCCTCGCCGGACAACATTCAGGATCTCTACCTGGAAAGCCTCGCCGCCATCGGCTTCGACTCGCGGGATCACGACATCCGCTTTGTCGAGGACGACTGGGAATCGCCCACGCTCGGGGCCTGGGGCCTGGGCTGGGAAGTCTGGCTCGACGGCATGGAAGTGACCCAGTTCACCTACTTCCAGCAGGTGGGCGGCATCGACCTGCACCCCGTGTCCGTGGAGATCACCTACGGTCTGGAACGGATTTGCATGTATCTTCAGCAGAAGGACTCGGTCTACGATCTGGCCTGGAACGAGCATGTGACCTACGGACAGGTGCATCAACGCGAAGAATTCGAGCACTCGCGCTACAATTTCGAGGAATCCGACGCCGCCATGCTGCTTGCCCACTTCAACGACTTCGAGCGGGAATGCAAGCGCCTGTGCGAGCTGGGCATGCCCTGGCCGGCCTACGACTACTGCCTCAAGTGCTCCCATACCTTCAACATGCTCGAAGCCCGTGGGGCCATCTCCATCACCGAGCGCACCGGCTACATCGGCCGCGTGCGCAATCTGGCCTCGAGTCTGGCCCGCCTCTACGCCGCCCAGCGCAAGGAACTCGACTACCCCCTCCTCACGCCCAGCGCATAAAGGACCAAACGACATGCCCCATTTTCTTCTGGAAATCGGATTCGAGGAGATGCCGGCCCGGTTCCTGTCGGGCCTTGTGGACGAGTCCCGGGCGTTTTTCGCCGCAGCCCTTGTCCAGGCCAAGCTCGACGCCCCGGCCGTCACCGCGTTTGCCACGCCGCGCCGGCTGGTGGTCAGCGTGCCGGAACTCGCCGCCACGGCGCGCCAGGAAGAGGAACTCGTCACTGGCCCGCCCGAAAAAGTCGGCTTCGGCGCGGACGGCGCGCCCACGCCCGCCGCGATCGGCTTCGCCAAGGGCCAGGGCAAGGACATCGCCGACGTCTTTGTCATGGAAACCGGCAAGGGCCGCTATCTGGCGCTCAAAAAGACCACCGGCGGCGAGTCGTCCATGGAACTGTTGCCGGCCCTCTGCCTGGACATGGTCAAAAAGCTGTCTTTCCCCAAGCGCATGCGCTGGGGCAGCCGCGATTTCGCTTTCGGTCGGCCGATCCACTGGTTCGTGGCCCTGCTCGGCGACGCCGTCGTGCCCTTCGCCCTGGACGACATCGTTTCGGGCCGCGAGACCCGGGGGCACCGCATCATGGGGCCGGGGCCGTTTGCCGTGCCCACGGCCGGGGATTATTTCGCCATCATCCGCGATCAGGGCAAGGTGGTGCTCGACGCCAAGGAGCGCGAAGCCATGGTCCGCTCCCAGGCCGAGGCGCTGGCCAAGGAAGCCGGCGGCAGGGCCGTGATCAACCCGGCGCTTCTGGCCGAAGTCACGGGACTTACCGAATATCCCGTAGTCATCCTCGGCCGGCTCGACCCCAAATTCCTGGACGTGCCCCGCGAAGTGCTCATCACGAGCATGGAGACGCACCAGAAGAGCTTTGCCGTGGAAAACGCCGACAGCGGCCTGCTGCCCGTCTTCCTCACGACGCTGGGGCTTGCGCCCGGCAACCTCGAGCTCGTGCGCCGGGGCTGGCAGCGCGTGCTCACCGCGCGCCTGGAGGACGCCCGCTTCTTCTGGGAGGCGGATCTCGGAACGGATATCGAGACCTGGCAGAAAAAGCTCGAAAGCGTGGTCTTCCTGGCCGGGCTCGGCAGCATGCGCGACAAGGCCCGCCGCCTGGAGCGCCTGTGCGGCCTGATCGCCGAGATGGCCGGCAAGCCCGAGGTCATGCTCGAAGCCTCCCAGGCCGGGGGACTCGCCAAGGTGGACCTCGTCTCGGACATGGTGGGCGAATTCGCCGAGTTGCAGGGCGTCATGGGCGGCATCTACATACGCCGCAAAGGCCAGTCCAAGTCCGTGTCCCGGGCCGTGGCCGAGCAGTA
>DQED01000134.1 GCA_003525525.1 Desulfovibrio sp. | reverse complement strand
GCGCGCTCGCTCGCCGACATGGCCGCGCGCGTGGCCGCGCGCCTTCAGGCGCTCGGCAGCTGTCCGCTGTGCGGCGGCGCGCTTTCGGCCGGGGATTTCCTCGGCGGCGGCCACGTCCATGCCCCCGAAAAGGACGCCTCATGAGCCTGCCGCAGCTTTCGGCCAACGGCCTGCTTCTCGTGCCCGATCCCCACGTGGCCGCGACGCCGCCCATGCAGCGCCTGGATTCCTACATGGAGGACGTGCTGGCCAAGCTCGCCGCGTGTCTGGCCCACGCCGTCGCCGAGAACCTCGTGCCCATCGTGCTCGGCGACCTCTTCCACTGGCCGCGCGAGAACCCCAATGCCCTGATCGTGGCCCTGATCGACCTCTTTCGGCCGCATACGCCCTACGTCCTGGTCGGCAACCACGACAAGTACCAGGCGCGCTTCACGGCCGACACCTCCCTGGCCGTGCTCGCCGCCGCGGGCGTGGTCCATGTGCTCGACGCGCCCGGGCTTTTCGCCAGGCTCGTTGCGCCCACGGGCACGGCCGTGCTCGGGGCCTCGCCCGACGGCGCGCCCCTGCCCGCGAGCGTGGACAAGGACCCGGGCGAGGAGAGCATCTGGTTCACCCACCACAACGTCGGGTTTCCGGACTTTCTGGACAAGCACGTGAAGATCCGGGAAATCCCGGGCCTCGACTGGGTCGTCAACGGCCACATCCACCGGCCGCAGCCGACCGTGGTCGCCGGATGCACCCGCTGGGCCAACCCCGGCAACATCACGCGCCTGAAATTTAACCGCCGCGCCAAGGATCGCGTGCCCGCCGCCGCCGTGTGGCGGCCCGGCGCGGCGGAACTCGAAGCGTGGCCCGTGCCCTTCCGCCCCTTCGCGGAAGTGTTCCCGGACCAGGAATTTCCGCCCGAGGAGGAAGCCGCGCCGGCCGGCGAATCGCGCTTCCTGGAAGGCCTTGCCCGCCTTGCCTGGCGGCGCACCCGCGAAGGCGCGGGGCTCGGCGAATTCCTGCGCGCGAACCTGAACCCCGAAAGCCCCGAGACGGACGTCATCTGGGAGCTCTACAGCGAGGTCACCCATGCCGCCGATAAATAACAGTCCCCGCGCCGCCGAGGCCGACGCCGGCCCCCAGCGCGAACTGGCCGCGCTCAAGGCCGCGTACGAACGGCTGCGCGACGACAAGGTCCGCGCCGAACAGGATCTCGCCAACCTCACGCGCCAGCTCGCCGACCTGGAAGCGCGCGCGCAGGCCGAATACGGCACCGCCGACCCGCAGGAGCTCGCGGCGCTGCTCGAGCGCATGCGCACGGAAAACGCCCGGCTCGTGGCCGCCTACAAGGAGCACGTCGAAGGCGTGCGCCGCGATCTCGCGGCCGTGGAGCGGGAATTTGAGGAGTAATCAGGGGAAAGCGCCTCCGGCGGCCAGGAGGGGCGGCGGCCCCTCCTGGACCTCCCGAAAGGGGGGAAGGCGTGTGGCGAAGGAGCGGGGATGGAACTGACGGGGCAGGAAGATTGGCGGACGCTGGCGCGGGAGCGACAGGAACTGACGCGCCGCCTGGACCGGCTCTCGGGCGTGGCCGAAGGCCGCGTGCGCGAGTTTCTAAGCGCGCGCGATACCCTCGCCACCGTGACGGAATTCCTGGACATGTCCCCGCGCGTGGCCGCGCGCCTGGAGGAACTCACGCGCGAACTCTTCGGCGCGGTCCTCGACGAGATCGAAACCGACCTCACCCACGCCGTGCGCGAAATCCTCGGCCAGGACCGCAAGGTCGTCTCGCGCCGGGACGTCAAGAACAACAGGCTGCACATCGAATTCGAGATGGAGCAGGACGGCCGCGCCGAGGACATCCTCACGGGCCAGGGCGGATCGGTCTGCAACATCCTGTCCGTGGGCCTGCGCCTGATCGCGCTGTCCCAGCTCGACCCTGGCGCGCACCGGCCGTTCCTCGTCCTCGACGAACAGGACTGCTGGCTGCGGCCCGACCTCGTGTCCGGCTTCGTGCGCCTGATCGCCGCCATTGCCGAGCGCCTGGACCTGCAGGTGCTCTACATCAGCCACCACCCCGTGGACCATTTCGCAAACCATGCGAGGCGCGTCTTCGCCTTGCGTCCGGGCCGCGAAAACGGCCCGCGCCTGGACATCCTCTCCGAACGCCCGGCCGACGTTCTCGATCTGCCCGGCTTCGCCGTCACCGCCGCAGCGGAGACGGAGGAGTAGGGAGAGGGAGTAGGGGGAAGGGGAGAATGCCTCCGGCGGCCAGGAGGGGCGACGGCCCCTCCCGGACCTCCCGAAAGGGGGGGAGATGCTCGGAGCGGATGCGCGGAAGGGGCTAGCGGGGCATCAGCCGCAGCCGCAGCCCAGGACCTTGCATTCGCAACCCAGGCAGCTTTGCGGCGTGGCCTGGACACGGTCGCTGTAGGCGGACAGGGCGTCGGCCGGCGCGGTCTTGGCCAGGGCGAAAAGCGAACAGACCAGGACCAGGGCCAGGGCGGCCAGATACGGCAGACTGCGCATTGCGGGATTCCTCACAGGTTTTGCACGAGAAAATGCAGGATCATGCGGCGCGTGATCTCGCCGACCAGCACGCCGTTGGGGTCGATGACCGGCAGGGCCGTGATGCCCTTTTCCACGATCAGTTCGCTGGCCATGACGAACAGGTCCTCGGGATGCGCGAAAGGATAATCCGCGTCCATGAGGTCGCCTACGGGCGTGTCCGAGATGCTGGAGATGTTGCGGCGCAGCGTGTCCAGGAGTTCCTCGCGGCTGTCGAGGCCCACGGCTTTGGACGTCACGCTCGGCGGCACGATGATCGAAAGCAGGGCGTGGATGGTAACGACGCCGAGCAGCCGGTCGCAATGGTCCACGATGTAGGTGTTGCGGAAGACGTGGGTCATGCCGCCGTACCAGATGAGCACATTGCCGATCGGCGCTTCCGGGCGGACCTTGATGAGCGTGGTGCGCATGATGTCGGAGATGAGCATGGCGGACCCTGTGGCTTGTCGTTTGTGAAAAAAAGTACTTCCACCTTACCAAGCGCCCGCGGCGGCGTAAAGGGAATTCGCGCCAAGGCTGCAAGATCGTCCAAGAACTCCGTTCCGGCCCGTGGCAGGGTCGGCCGCAACGCAAGGAGGTGCGTCATGAAAAATGCTGCCGAAACGATCCTGGCCTGCGGCCGCACGGTTTACGTGCCGGCCGGCGCGCGCGACGCCGCCGAACTCCCCTGGAACGCCCATCCCGCCTTTGCGGGCGTGGCGCTCAAGCATCTGGTGCGTGGTGCGGACACGCAAGGGGCCTTAAGCTGCCATCTGGTGCGCGTTGCGCCCGGCAAAAGCCTCAAAAGTCACATCCACGACGGCCAGTGGGAACTGCACGAGGTGGTAGCCGGTTCGGGCGAGGCCGGCGTGGGCGAGGCGCGCGTCGCCTACCTGCCGGGCGTGTCCGCCGTCATCCCCAAGGGCGTGGTCCACGAGGTCACTGCCGGGGACGAGGGACTCACGCTTTTTGCCAAGTTCTTCCCTGCCCTGTTGTAATCTCGCCTCCCGTAGGCGACGATGCAGCCGTCCGGCGCAGGGACTGTTCCCCCCCTTCGGGAGGTCNNCCGCCGGAGGCATCCCTCTTGAATTTTTCACACTGGAAGGCAGCGCATGGCCCAACCGCGTCTTTGGGTGATACGTCACCCCGCCGTGCCGGGGCTTGCGGCCGTGCGGGGCGAGGGCGTGGCCACGGACATCGTCCGCCATGCCCACGCCAAGACCGTGGTGGGCCTGTGCCTGTCCGGGGGGCGGCGCATCGAGGCCGGCGGCGGCCGCTG
>DQED01000136.1 GCA_003525525.1 Desulfovibrio sp. | reverse complement strand
GCGCCGCGGCCGCCGCAGGCTGTCGCCGACCCCGCTGCGCCGCCTCGCCGAGCGACTGGCGCAGCTCCCGCTCGGCCAGTCCCAACCCCGAGGACACCCGGGGAATGAAGACCGATTGCAGGGCCGCATCCCCGAGGCCCGTGAGAAATTCCACGGCCCAGGCCGCTATTTCCTTGGGCGCGTACGTCTCGCGCACCACGCGCAAACAAAACGCCAGCCCGTCCTCGGCGCGCTCGAGGCAGGCGTCGAACCCTTCGCGGCCGGCGGCATGGAGCAGGCTGTCCACGTCCTCGCCGTCGGGGAGCGGCACCACCCGGCAGCCGCCGCCAAGGGACAGAAACATTTGCGCCGCACGCAGCGCCGCCTTGCGCCCGGGCGGATCGCCGTCGAACACCAGGTCCACGCGCGAGGCGAACCCGGACAGGCGCTTGGTCTGCTCCGGGGTCAGCGCCGTGCCGAGCACGCCGCAGGCGTCGCCGTAGCCGAACTGGTGCAGCGTGATGACGTCGAGATACCCCTCGGTCAGAAGCGCCCGGCGCGACTTGGCCATGTGCGGCCGCGCCTCGTAGAGTCCGTAGAGGTGCTGGCCCTTGGTGTAGATCGGCGTCTCGGCGCTGTTCAAATACTTCGGCTCGCCGTCGCCCATGGTGCGCCCGCCGAAGGCGATCACCCGCCCGCCGCCGTCGCGGATGGGAAACATGAGCCGGTCGCGGAAGCGGTCCCAGACGCGGCCGTTTTTCCCGGCGCTCAGAAGCCCCGCCAGCACGCCCTGGTCCTCAGAAAACCCCCGCGAGCGCAGCACGTCGGCCAGCCCCTGCCAGCCGGCGGGGCTCACGCCCAGGGCGAACGCCTCGGCCATCTCCGGGCTGACCCTGCGCCGGTCCAGGTACTCCCTGGCGGGAGCCCCGGCCGGCGTAGCGAGCACATGCCGGAAATAGCGGTCCGCCAGCTCGTGCATGGCCAGACAGGCGTCGCGCTCCTGCCGCCTTTTGGCCGCGCGGGGGTCGCGCCGGGCCTGGCCCACGTCCACGCCCACCTCGGCAGCCAGCCGCTCGAGCCCTTCCCGGAATTCCAGCCCGTTGATGCGGCAGTAGAAGTCGATGACATCCCCCGAGGCCTGGCAGCCGAAGCAATGGAAAAAGCCCTTGTCGGGATGGACGTTGAACGACCCCTTGGTTTCCTGATGGAAGGGACACGGCCCGACCAGCCTGCCGCCCACGGGCTTCAGGTTCACGTACCGGCCCACGATTTCGGCGATGTTCGCCCTGGCCTTCACCGCCGCTACGGTCCCCGCGTCACGTTTCATGGGAGGAGGAAGTGAAGATGCGGGGTAAACCCCTTTATTGAAAAAAAGGGAATTCCCCCGCGCCCCTTTCCCCAAAAAACTTTCAACGGGGGAAAGGAAAACAGGTCCATGGTACCGCGTGCCCTTGGTTACAGTGCCGTATTCCAATCAAGCCGCCACGTTCCAGCCGCTCCCGAAAAAAACAAGCATCCAGCTGGAGATTCTCCCCCCCATCGGGGTGGGTCCGGGAGGAGCCCTCGGCCCCTCCCGGCCGCCGGAGGCATTCTCAATACTTCATGCACGCTCTACTTCAACACCACCATCGTCATGCCGTCGCCGCCGCGGTCTTCGGGGGCCAGGGAGAAGGAAGCGACTTGCGGGTGCTCCTTGAGCAACCGGTGGACTTCACGCCGCAGCGCCCCGGTGCCCTTGCCGTGGATGATCTCCAGCTCCCCGTGTCCGCGCAACAGCGCGTTGTCGAGAAATGCGGCCAGTTCCGCCTCGGCGGCGTCGGCGCGCATGCCGCGCAGGTCGAGGGTGAGCCCGAGGCCCGTCACGGCCTCGCGTTTGGCCGGGGCGACCGTCACGCCGCCGCCCTGCTTCACCGGGGCATCCGCCGGGGCCATGTCCGCCGCCGGCGTCCACAGGCTCACCCCGCCGATATCGACCTTGGCCGCCTTCCGCTTGAGGTCGATTTCGCGCACGACGGCGCTTTTGCCCCAACTGACGATGCGTACGCTCGCGCCGGGCGTCAGGGCGGCAAGATCCACCCCGCCGCCGACAGGCCCGGAAGCGGTTTCCGTACCGGTTATGGCGTCGGTCTCTTCAATAAGTCTTTTTTTCGCCGCGGCAAGGGCGCGCTGGGCTTCCTTGCGTTCCAGGCGGCCGGCCTCGTGGCGGCGGACGATGTCGCGCGAGAAGTTGCGGATCTCCTCGACCAGACTTTCCTGGGCCTTTTTGAGGTTCTCCTTGAGCTTGGCCACGCGTTTTTTCTCGTCCAGGCGTTCGGCGGCAAGCTGCTCGATTTCGCGTTCGCGGCGAAGCGCCAGGTCGTTTAAGCGCTCGAACACCTGTCCGGCGTCGCCGCCGTCGAGGAGCAGGTAGCGGCCGGCCCGCTCCAGGATCTCCTCGGGCAGGCCATGTTCCCGGGCCACGTCCAGGGCGATGGACGCGCCGACCTGGTCGTAGGCCAGGCGGTAGACGGGCTTTTTGGTGGCCGGGTCGAAGAGCATGCAGGCGGCGCGCACGCCGGGGCGCGACAGGCCGTAGGCCTTGAGCGCCGGAAAATGCGTGGCCGCGGCGAGATACGCGCCGCGGTCGAGCAGGCCGTCGACCACGGCCTGGGCCAGGGCCGCGCCCTGGGAGGGGTCGGTGCCCGCGCCGAATTCGTCGAGGAGCACGAGCGTGGCGGCGTCGATTTCCGGCCAGACGCGCGAGAGGTGGCGGATCTGCGCCGTGAACGTGGAAAGATGATCCTCGAGGCTCTGCTCGTCGCCGAGAAAAACGAAGGTCTTGGCAAAAAACGGCAGCCGGCTGCCCTCCCCGGCCGGCACGGGCAGGGCGGAAAGGGCCATGACCGCGAGCAGGCCCAGGGTTTTGAGGCACACGGTCTTGCCGCCGGCATTGGCACCGGTGACGATGAGCGCGCGCTGGTCCTCGGCGAGGATCAGGTCCTGCGGCATGACGCGGGTCGCAGCGTCGTCGCCGGCGGCGAGGACGAGCAGCGGATGGCGCGCGGCGCGCAGATGCACGGCGTGCTCGGGCGCGACCTCGGGCAGCGTGCCGCC
>DQED01000080.1 GCA_003525525.1 Desulfovibrio sp. | reverse complement strand
TCCGAGGAAGGCCGGCAGGTCAGTTGCACGGGGAAACATCAATAAATCTTTGTAATTTTGGATAATTGTGGTAGATTTCCTCCATCCAAACCGATGGAGTCGACCATGAGCGAACGCACTTCCAAGAAGCCCGGGATTGCCGACTACGTTGCTGCACGTCGCAAGCACAAGGATTGTTTCCTGGACGAGATCGATCGCCTTGACCAGCAGTCCCCTTTGTTGCAGGTGCGGCTTCGCAACTTCACTTTAGAGCCAATTGACCCGATGGGCACCTCGCCCATCCCATCCTGGCTGGAGGTATCCCCCCCGGGCTGGACGACTCCAGAATTTACACCACCTCCGTGGACTCTACCCTGATTTCGCCCTCAAAGGGGTCAATATTCCATGCTGGTGGACACAAAATTGTATCACCTTCCACTAACAGGGCGTTTTAGCTATTTTTCCAGGCAGGCGATTGTCGCAACCGACATGATCGCGCGGTGACCTTCCGTGAGGGTTCATCCGACCTGACTTGCGTGAATCATGGCAAGTTGAAGTATACCCCAACATGATGTCAGCGCGACTCCAGGAATAACGTCAGGATAAGGCCTAGTTTCTATTTTCTTGACAGACGTTTCCCATGGCCATAGAGTCTTTCCTGACATTTTCGCCAGGGAGGCCCCATGCTGGGACAGCGCATCGGCTACGTCCGCGTCAGCAGCCTGGACCAGAACCCGACCCGGCAGCTCGAGCACGTCGCCGTGGACCGCATCTTCGTCGACGCCGCTTCGGGCCGGGACGCCAAACGACCGCAACTCGAGGCCCTGCTCGCCTTCGCCCGCGAAGGCGACACCGTGGTCGTGCACAGCATGGATCGCCTGGCGCGAAACCTCGACGACCTGCGCCGCCTGGTCCAGGATCTCACACGCCGCGGCGCGCGCATCGAATTCGTGAAGGAAAGGCTGACGTTCACCGGCGAGGACTCGCCCATGGCCAACCTGATGCTTTCGGTGATGGGCGCGTTCGCCGAGTTCGAGCGAGCGCTGATTCGGGAGCGGCAGCGCGAGGGCATCGAGCTGGCCAAACGCCGCGGCGTCTACCGAGGCCGGGCCCAGGCGCTTTCGCCGCCGCGCGCAGCCGAGTTGCGCGCCCGCGCAGCGGCCGGCGAGAAAAAGGCGGCGCTCGCCCGCGAATTCGGCATCAGCCGCGAGACGCTGTACCAGTACCTCAGACGGGCCGACTGACGCCCGCACGGCGGCACGAACTCCCCAGCCGACATTGTCGTCGGGCTGCTTCTTTACAAGAACACGTCCGTCGCGACGTTGAACCGCTTGGCGAATTTTTTTGCCGCTTCCTTGCTGATGCCTCGCTTGCCGGCCAGGATCGCTGAGATGTGGCTTTGCGGGGCACAGTCGGCCAGATCGGACTGCTTGAGTCCATGCTGCTCCATGAGAAAATGCAGCACCGCCCGGGGCTCCACCTCGGGGATTGCCACCTGCGCGGCCTCGTAGGTTTCCATCTGCACCGTCAGATAATAGAGCACGTCCGAAAGCGGGTGCGCCGCATCGTCGCGGATCGTATCGAGCAGCACGTCGACCAGGGATGCCACGCGCGCATAGTCCTCTTCGCTCTTGATCGAAGTTACGCCGACTAATTCCTTAAACGGCATCCATGCCTGCAAGATTGCGGCGGGATCGATGTTCTGGCTGGCGCAGTTCATTGTTTTCCCCTTTTCCAGGCACCTTTGTCATATTCTTTGTGCGTCAGGACGGTCCGAATGTACACTTTTTGCCATTCGTAGCGGATCACGGCGATCAGGCGGAACTTGTTTCCCCCGATATCGAAGACCGTGAAGCCGTCGACATAATCCGCGCTCGCGAACGTCTTTCGCAGCTCGCTGAAATTCTGAAAATCCGCCCGGCGCATGATGCGGTACCACGTTTCCAACGATTCCTTCGCGGCCGGATGGACGGCCCCGAACGTGAGCAGCGCCGGTCTGGCGATCACGTGCATATCGGATTGGTATATACCTGAACGGTATATGTCAAGGGGTATCCCGAACCTTGCGCAACCGCAACGCCGCGCGCCGCCACCACTCCACCAGTGCGATAAGCGCCAGAAGCGGCGCGATGGCGACGACGGCTTGGTCCGGCCAGAACAGCCCCAGCTGCAGCGTCTTAAAGGAAAACGGGAACAGCCAGAACTCGCCCGCGGCGCCCAGGTCGCGTTGCAGGAAATCCAGGACGTAATGCAGCGCGGCGCCCGCGACCAGCCAGGCGAAATACCCCCGCCGCCGCGCCTCGGGCAAAAGCAGCGCCAGCACGTAGGCGAGGAGCAGTACCGGCACGGGCTGGTGCAGGGCGAGCAACACATGGTGCGCCCCGGGCGAGGACGCAAGCACCCCCGGCGCGCGCGAAACGAGGTCCGGCAGGCAGCCGCCCAGATAAAAAAGCGCCGCGTCCGCCTCGGGTAAATCCCTGCCGCGCCGCGCCTCCAGGCCCCGCCGGGCCAGATGCGTGACGCACAAGTGGCTGAAAAGGTCTGGCACCTTCAAAACCCCCTGCGACGCCAGACCCGGAAAAGCAGCGCGGCAACGATCAGGGCCGCCGCAAGGGAACCCCAGATCTTGAACATTCGCTCCAGATGCGCATGCACGGCCACGACTTCAAAACGATCCGGAGCGTGGAAGATGGCCTCGATATCCGCGTATTTCCCTGTAGCGAGCTCGTCGAAACATCCCGGGAAGACGACGGGACGGTCTCCAAGGCGCACCATGAAGCCGTCAGGGAAAACGGCTGCGATGCGCACCGTTCCGGCGACCACCGTCCGGCCGTCGCATTGCCCCGGGCGGACCAGGCAATCGCCAAGACTCGCGCACTGCCAGTGGGAGGAAGCGGCCGCATACGCGGCAAGCCCGACAAGCAGGAGCAGCGCGGCCACGAGCTTGGCCCAGCGGGCCTGATCGGAAAAGAGAATGCGCATGGGTGTGGTGGCTACATCCGGATCAGGGACGCGTCCGCATGGACGGACGTCCCATCCGGATATCCCTTGGTCGCGTCGCCGGCAATGGCGTCGTGTTGTATTTTTCCATGAGTGCGCTGCCGCATCAACATGGTCTGGCTTCCCGAAGCACATCTTCCCTCTGTGGGGTTGCCGCTGCACATGGGTCCAAAAAAAAATTGTTTTGCCGCTGCGGCGCATTGTCGCTGTGGCCGATTTCGCTTATAAACCCATGGACATGGCTGCATCAGAAAAAGACACTGTCATAACCATCGCCGCATCGCAGAAAATGCCGTCAGCACCCCGCGCACCTTCGTTCCCTGTAATTGGCGCAGGCATGGTTTTCGCCCTGTGCTACATCCAGGTTTGCATACGCATCGGCGATTGGCACGAAAACGCCTGTATCCTGGCAATTGGTGCATCACTGTTTTTTTTCGCGGCAGCACTGCTCAAGGCCGGGCGACGCAACGGCGCAGACGCGCGCCCCCTGCTCCTCGACGCCGCGCTCTACGGCACGCTGTTCGCCTTTGTCCTCGTTTTTCTGACCGCCTGCGCCGTCAAGATGCGCCAGACCGGCCTGCCCGACCTTCTCGGCCCCTTTTCCGTCAACACCATCGAAGGCCGTGAGGCGGTCAAGGCCTGGCTCATGCGCCAGGGACAGGACATCTATTCGCCGCTTACGGGCTACCCGTTTCTTATCACCCTCTATCCGCCGCTCTACTACGCGGTGTCGGCGGGCATGGCGCTTTTCGCCGGTCCCGGGCTCCTTGCGGCCAAGCTCGCCTCCCTGGCCGGGCTCGGGCTCATGCTGGCCATGCTCGGCGCCCTGGCCCGGCGCGCGACCGGCAGCCTCGTCGCGGCCGTGGCCGCGCCGGCGATCTTTTTCCTCACGCCCGAGGCGACCTGCGGTTTTTTGTGCAAGCCCGACACCCTGGCGTT
>DQED01000085.1:2603-2877 GCA_003525525.1 Desulfovibrio sp. | reverse complement strand
GGGGTCAGGCGCGTGCCGACCGGAAGGCGCGGCAGGCGCCCGGCGGCGAGCAGGCTGACGCCGTATTCCGGGGCCGGCTCCGGGACGATGCAAAGGCGGTCGCCGACGGCCAGGGCGATGTCGCCGGCGGCGGCGAGGCGGAGGGATTGGGGCATGGCGGGTTCCTTGGGCCTTGCGGTTTTGGTGGCGTTGGGTCAAAAGCGTGCCAACGATACGTCCGAGGCGGGCGGGATATCAAGCGAGGAGAAGGCATGAAAGGCATCATCTTGGCCGG
>DQED01000085.1:0-2559 GCA_003525525.1 Desulfovibrio sp. | reverse complement strand
TACGACAAGCCCATGATCTACTACCCGCTTTCGGTGCTGATGCTGGCCGGCATCCGGGAGATCCTCATCATCTCCACGCCCACGGACCTGCCCCGTTTCCAGGAGATGCTCGGCGACGGCGCAAGCCTCGGCATGTCGTTTTCCTACAAGGTGCAGCCCCGGCCCGAGGGTCTGGCCCAGGCGTTTCTGCTCGGCCGGGAGTTCATCGGCGACGACACCGTCTGCCTGGTCCTTGGCGACAACATCTTTTACGGCCAGGGCCTGGCCACGGTGCTGCAGCGCTGCGCGGGCCTGCGCGAGGGCGGCATCGTCTTCGGCTACAAGGTGCGCGATCCGCACCGCTACGGCGTGGTGGAGTTCGACGCGGCGAAAAACGTGATCAGCATCGAGGAAAAGCCCGCGCAGCCCAAGTCGAAATTCGCCGTGACCGGGCTTTATTTCTACGACAACGAGGTGTCCGACATCGCGGCGAGCCTCACGCCTTCCGCGCGCGGCGAGCTCGAGATCACGGACCTCAACAACGTCTACCTGAAGCGCAACCGCCTCAAGGTGGAATTCCTGGGCCGGGGCTACGCCTGGCTCGACACCGGCACCCACGAGTCGCTGCTGCACGCCGCGAGCTTCGTCCAGGCCATCCAGGAGCGCCAGGGCGTGCTCGTGGCCTGCATCGAGGAAATCGCCTACCGCATGGGCTATATCACGGCCGCGCAGGTGGAGGCGCTCGCCGGGGACATGCTCAAAAACGCCTACGGCCAGTACCTCATGGAGATGATCCGCGAAGGCTAGCGCCCCCCCGTTATGAAATACGTCAGTATTTTTTAAGGGAAACGAACTCTTCGAACGTGTTGTCCTCGAAAGGATCTCTCCTTTCTTCGAGGATGCGACACTCGCGCGGCGTTCCGCGATCCTTGCGCGCGGCCGGCGCCTCCCCCCTGAAAAAATGAAAAAGCCGCCCGAAGGCGGCTCGAAAAGATCCTGTCGTCGCGACGCAAGCCGCGGGGCGGCCTAGTGATGCTTGTCGTTTTTGATGTTGTGGCGCACGCGCACGAGGGCCGCACTGACGATGATGGCCATGTAGATATAGATGGCCGAAACCCCGAAGAAGCCCTGCTCGGTGGAATGGCCCATGTTCGTGACGAGTTCCGATACGATGCTCATTGCCTCAACTCCTTCGGGTCGTTTGGCGCGGCGGCGCGGAAATTTTTTACGCCAGGACCGTCCCGGGCGTCAAGGGGGCGGGCCGTTTTGCCCGGCTGCGCGCATCCGTCAAGCGAAGCGGATACACGAAGGCGAGGAAAGGCGCTTCCGTTTTTTTCGCGCAAGCGGTAGATATGCCGATATGGGAGAGGCAAGGTGACGTCCACTCGATTTCCCTCGTTCCGGGACGAGCCGCCTGCGCGCCGGGCACTGGCCGCGGGGCTTGCCGCGTCCGTATGCGTCGGCGGCGCGGCGGCGCTCGCGGCGTATCTTTCGGGAATGGGCGGACCCGGGCTCGCGGCGGCCGCGTTTTCGGCCCTGCTCGCCGGCTTCGCCGTGGAGCGCCATTGCCGGCTGCGTGCGCTCCTCAAACGGCGGGAGGAAGAATCCTGCGCGGTCCGGGCCGAACTCGTGCGCAGCAACCGCGCGCTGGTGGCCCTGGGCGCGGTCAACCACGAACTGATCCACGCCACGGACCGCGACGTCTTTCTGGCCGGCGTGTGCCGCGTGCTGGTGGAAAAGGCGGGCTACGACCTCGTCTGGGTGGGCATGGCCGAGCTGGGAGCGACGAGCAGGGTCCGCGTCGCGGCCAAGGCCGGCGAGGACGCGCAGTGGCTCGACGCCATGGACATCCGCTACGACGACGGCGTCCGCGGACACGGACCGGCGGGCACGGCGATCCGCGAAGGGCGCATCGTCTCCATGCCGCGCTTTTCCCAGGAGCGCTTCTACGCCGAATGGCCCGACCGGCCCCCGGCGTTGGACCGGTTCCAGGCGGGCATCGCCTTTCCCCTGCGCATCGACAAACGCGTGGTCGGGGCGCTCAGCATCTACGGCCGCGAGGAGCGGGAGTTCGGCGAGGAAGAGGTCGCGCTTTTGACGCAGATGGCCGACGACATGGCGCACGGGCTGCATGTCCTGCGGCTGTCGGCCTCGCGCGCGCAGGCCCTGCGGCTGTTGCGCCTGGCGTTTCGGGCAAGCTCCGCCATGGCCGCGACGTCCCGGGCGCTCGTGGTCGGCGACCTGGACATGGCCGGCATGGCGACGCTGGTGCTCGGCAGGGCCATGGAAATAACCGCCAGCCCCCTGGGCGCCGTCGGCCTGGTCGATCCCCGCCTGGGACGCCTGGACTGGATCACGACGCTTGGTCCGGACGGCCCGGTTTGCAATGCCCCCGTCGAATCGGCGGGTTTTTTTCCCGAAGTCTCGGGCATCTATACCGGGCCTTTCGCCGCGGCGCTCAACGCCGGCGCGCCCGTGCGGCAAAACGTCGCCCTCTCCCTGGACGCCTGCGCCCCGCCCTTTCCCGATGGGGGCACGGTGCGCGCCTTTCTGGCCGTCCCCCTGCGCCGCGTGCGCGGC
>DQED01000049.1 GCA_003525525.1 Desulfovibrio sp. | reverse complement strand
CGCGCCCCCTGGACGCCGTCCTGGACGGGGTATGCCGGCTGGAACGCGGCCTGCTCGCCGCCGGCCTGTCCCTGCCGGCGGGCGGCTCCTTGCTGTGCGCGGCCCGCAAAAAAACCTGATCCGGTGCCGGCCCGCGCTTACGGCTTCGCGGGCGCGGCGAAGCAGAGGCTGCTCTTGTTGCGGTACAGGTCGCCGTACTGCGTCGCGGTCAAGAATTCGAGATCGTTGAAGCGGGCGAGCTGGTCCCGCTGCCCCTGGCTCGCGACAAGCACGTACTGCGACTTGAGCGGCTCCTGCAACTTGTCGCTGGCGTAGACGTTGTTGAAGGCCACGCCGGCGGGCAGGCCGCTGATGACCCCGGGAAAATTCACCATGACCATCGTGTTGCACCAGGGCGAGACCTTGGGCTCGTAGCGGACGTAAGGGGCGATTTTGGCCTTGAACTCGCCAATGTACTGCCGCAGCAGGGCGCTGCGTACGTAACTCGTGTAGTGCGCCGAACGGTAATCGGCCAGGAACGCCGGAAAGAGAAGCAGGTTGATGATCACAAACAGCCAGCTGTACTTCAGGGGCATTCTTCCGGACAGGAGCAGGATGCCGAACAACAGGAACGGCGCGACATGCTTGCCGATGATGATGCCGTTGATAATGTGGATGACGAAGAAAAATGCGATGATGAAAACGATCAGGAAACTCGGGGCCAGCGCCTCCCAGGGGAATGCCCGGGGGGCTTGGGAAACGTCGTCCCGCTTCCGGGATCGGAGCAGAACGACGCCGCTTACAAGCAGGAAAAAGAAAATCTCGTAGCTGACGAGGTTGAAGTAGAAAAACGCCTGGTTGGTGAACACCTCGGTGGCGTTGTAGTGGAAATGCGCCAGCAGGGGTGCGGCGTTCCCGCCGATGGCCTGCCGGAACATCGTGCCCACGGAGGTCACGTAGGGATAGGGCGCGACGAAGGCGACGTAGAGGGCCAATTCCAGGCCGATGAACGCGCCGGCCGTAAGCAGCGGCTTGACCACGGAGCGGTCCGTCCTGATGCGAAAAAAAAGCGGCACGGCAAGAAACGCCCACGTGAAGCGCAACAGGCCGACCAGAAAGAGAAAGGTGAAAAAAAACACGGGAAAGGCGGCAGTCAGCCGGTTTTCCCGTTTCCTTTCCAAAAGCAGGGCGCACCAGCCCGCGAGCACGATAGCCGCGGCGAATTGCACGGGCTCCTGCATCAGCACGCCCTGCCAGTAGAACAGCGGCGTAAAGGTCAGGGACAGGGCAAGGAAGAAAAGCGACCGCCCGAGCCCCGGGCGCGTCATGCAGAGAAAAACCGCCCAGGCCGCGACGAGCAGCGCGGTGTTCAAGTACACGGGCGTCGCAAAGTCCCAGCCCGTGAGTCTGGAGAGCGTGGCGTAAAACAGCGGGAACATGAACCCGTGCCCGCCGTAGCGGCCGATCCTGGCCGGGTGTTCCTCGTAGCCGTAGTAGCCGGGGGCGAAGCCCGCCTCCCGCATGGACAGGGTCTCGTGCCAGTAGTCCAGCTGGTCGCTGCCCCAGGGCGTGTAATCGCTTGGCAGCGCGCCGAAGCCGAGGCACAGCAGCAACAGGAGCATGAGGGCCGGGGCAAGCGCGGTGAGCGCGCCGATGGCCGGACGCAAGAGGCTTGCGGGTTTTACGGACATGCGGGGTCCAGGGGCGCGGCGTCGGGATCGCCCGCACGGGGCGCGGCGCGCACGCCGGATGTTTTTCCAGCCATACGGAGGAGTTGGCCTGTTGCTATGAAACCGCAAAAAGACTACGGCGACGGGTTATACCGATCAGGAAAACGCCCGCGCCAGGAGCACGATATACCGACATGACGCCCAAGTCCAAAACCATCCCCTTCAATTCGCCCTTCATCGTCGGCAAGGAACTCTATTACATCGCCCAGGCGGTGCTGCAAAACCGCCAGATTTCCGGCGCAGGCCCCTTCACGCTCAAATGCCAGGCCTGGCTCGAGGCGCGGCTTGGCTGCGGCAAGGCCCTGCTCACCCATTCCTGCACCGCCGCCCTGGAAATGGCGGCCATCCTTTTGGACTTGCAGCCCGGGGACGAGGTCATCATGCCTTCGTTCACCTTCGTGTCCACGGCCAACGCCTTTGCCCTGCGCGGGGCCAGGCCCGTGTTCGTGGACATCGACCGGAAAAGCCTCAACCTCGATCCCGCGCTGCTGGAACAAGCCCTGACCGAAAAGACGAAAGCCCTTGTCCCGGTGCACTACGCCGGCATCCCCTGCGACATGGACGCCATCATGGCCTTCGCCGACCGCCACGGCCTGTTCGTGGTGGAGGACGCGGCCCAGGCCCTGCTCTCCACCGCCGGGGGCAAGGCCCTGGGCGCCATCGGCCACCTGGGCTGCCTGAGCTTCCACGAGACCAAGAACATCATCAGCGGCGAGGGCGGCGCGCTGCTCGTCAACGATCCGCGCTTCGCCGAACGCGCCGAGATCATTTGGGAAAAGGGCACGAACCGCCGCCAGATGTTCCGCGGCGAGGTGGACAAGTACACCTGGCTCGACATCGGCTCCTCGTTTCTGCCAAGCGACATCATCGCCGCCTTCCTGTACGCCCAGTTCGAGCAGGCCGAGGCCATCGTGGCCCGGCGCGTCGCCATCTTCGAGCGCTACCGCCGCGCCCTGTCCCCCCTGGCCGAGGCCGGCCTCGTGCGCCTGCCGTCGTCCGACGCGGCCCAGTCAGGCAACGCCCACATCTTCTTCCTCATCGCCGCCTCGGGCGAGGAACGCGGCCGACTCATCGCCCACCTGGCCGCGCGGGGCATCAAAAGCGTCTTCCACTACGTGCCCCTGCACGCCTCCCCGGCAGGCATGCGCCTGGGCCGCACGGCCACGGCCATGACGGTCACGGACGCGGTCAGCGCCCGGCTGACGCGCCTGCCGCTCTACTACGAGATGGACGACGCGGACATCGAGGCCGTCATCGAGGGGGTGCGCTCGTTTTATGCGGCGTCTCCCCGGGCGGGGGAAGGTTGAGCCGTTCGGCCTCGGTGTAGATCGGCTTGTCCATGAGCCGCAGGTACATGCGGGCGAAGTATTCCCCGAGGATGCCCACGGCCAGGAGCTGCACCCCGAAAAACAGGCTGACGACCGAGGCCAGGAAGGGAAATCCCTGCACCGGCGAGCCCGCGAACAGGTAGCGGACGATCACGTACAGGAAAAGCCCCAGGCCGCAGACCGTGCTCGCCATGCCGAGCAGGCTGGCGAAGCGCAGGGGCAGCACCGTGAAGCCTGTGAGCATGTTGAGCGCGTGGGAGAGCAACTTGAGGAAGGTGTAGCCGGAGACGCCCTGGGCGCGGGGTTCGTGGCGCACGGGCACCGCGCCGTAGGCCTGGGTGCCGTAGGACAGGAGCACGTCCAGGTTGGGCTGGGGCCCGCGGTACTGGGCGAAGGCCTGGCGCAGTTCGGTGCGGAAGGCGCGGAAGGGGCCGACGTTGCGCGCCGCGGCCACGCCCATGGCCTGCTCGAGGACTCTTTTGGTGAGCCTCGAGGCCAGGGTGCGCAAAAAACTGTGCCGGAGTTGCGGAAACACCCCGTAGACCACGTCCATGTCCGGCGTCAGGGCGTCGAGCAGCGAGGGGATGTCCTCGGGAGAGTGCTGGAGGTCGTCGTCAAGGGTGACCGTCACCGGATGGGCGGCGGCGCGCACGCCGCACAGCAGGGCGTTGTGCTGGCCGGCGTTGCGGCGCAGCCGGATGCCCTTGATCCGGGGATCGCGGCCGGCCAGCTCCCGGATGGCCGCGAAACTGCCGTCCGCGCTGCCGTCGTCCACGAGCAGGATCTCGAAGGCGGCGGTGCGGGGCTCCAGGGCCGCGCACAGCCGCTGCGCCAGCTCGGGCAGGGTCCGGCTGGCGTTGTAAACCGGGACGACCACCGAAACGGCATCGTTTCGCGGCGTCATGTCAGTCGATCCTTCGCACAAAGCACAGCTCCACGCTTCGGGAGAGATAGCCGGCCNNCCGGCCGCCTCGTACAGGCGCAGGGCCGGGATGTTGCCGCCCTGGGTGGCGGTGGCCACGGTCCGGACGCCCGACGGCCGCAGGCGGGCGGGCAGCGCGGCGAGCAGCAGCCTGCCGCATCCCCGGCGGCGATGAGCCGCGCCCACGCCGAAAAGCCCGATGCGCGCCACATCGCCCGAGAGCTTGAGGGTGGCCACGGCAAGCGGCTCCCGCTCCCGTTCCAGGATCAGGCAAAAGTCGTCATACGTGCCGGCCACGGCCTTGGCCAGCCAGACGCGGTACAATTCCCGCACCCTTTCCCCGGAAATCCCCGGATAGGCAAAGTAGCGCGAATCCGTAAAGAGGTCGCCGAACGTGGCCACGAGCGCGGCCGTGTCTTCCGGCGCGGCGATCCGCAGCCGGCAGCCTTCGGGCAGGGCCGGCGCGGTCGGCGCGTCCCCGACCGCGTGTTCGAGGTAGACCTTGACCCCGGCCAGGGCGAATCCCCCTGCCGTGAGGATCCGGGCGTCGGCCGTCTCGTCCGCCCGGCAAAAGGCCTCGACCAGCGCGGCCCCGCGTTCCCGCAGCAGGGCCAGGTCGGCGCACAGCCGCTGCGGCGAAAGCCCCGCGGCCGCGATCCGGGCCATGGACACCCCGAAATGCGCCGAATCCCAGGGCAGCAGGCAGGGCGCGTCGGCGGCGTCCATGGTCAAAAGAGCACGCTTCCGTCCTGGTGCCAGAGCTGGGCCCAGGGTCCGTTGAGGACGATTTCGATCTTCACGGGCTCTCCGGCGGCCTCCGCCCGGCCAATGCAGGCCAGGTTCACGAGGTAGCGCCGGGAAATGGGCGTCCAGGCTGCGTCCCGGCCGCGCACGACCACCCATTCCCGCACGATGTTGTCCGTGGGTTCGCCCAAGACCACCGAGCTGTCCCGGCCCGAGACGCGGGGGTAGAAAAAGGCCGTGTCCCGGTCCTTGGCGATGGTGAGTTGGATCGTGCCCGGGCGGTCCGGGCTGCTCGGGCGGTAGATGCGCCAGCCCGGCGTGTCCGAGGCCTCGTCGACGACATCGACCGCGCTTTCGATGTGCTGGTCGATGTTGCTGCAACGCAGGAATTTTTCCCCGGCAAAGGCGTTTTTTTGCGCCAGAAAGCCGACTTCGCAACGGGCGCGGCTGAAAAATCCGTCGTATAAGGCGATGACGCCCAGGATGATGGCCGCCACAACGGCAAAATAGAGCAGATTTTCGCGGCGCATAGTTGCTTGCGGGAGGTCGGAGTGACGTTTGGGTAGCATGCCCGCCCCGGGACGGCAATCAGAACGTCATCGCCGCATCCGGATCGGCCGCACCTCTTGGCCCTTGGAAAGTCCGCGCCCTCCCCGTATGGTCGCGGCGTTTCCGCAATCTTTCGACAAGGATTCCGCCCCGATCATTTCCCTTGCGGCCGTCGTGCCCTTTTACAACGAAGAGCGAAACGTCCCGGCCTTCATGGCCCGTCTGGCCGCCGCGACGGCTGGAATTCCTCGAAATATTCGAAGAAAAACCACGTCAGCAGCAGCGACGCCGCCAGCGTCGAGGCGTACAGGAACAACAGCGTCCAGGGCGTTTGCCGGGCAAAGACATGGACGCTGCGGCCAAGCACCAGTCCGTACAGGCTCCAGCTCAGGAAAAAGGACAGACTGGCCCTGCCGAGCAGGCAGCCCGGCAGCATGAGGCCGCCCGGCGCGCCCGACGCCGCGCCGGACAGGGACCAAAGCAGCAGGCTCCCGAGGACCTGGACGCCCGTCAGCAGCAGCAGCGTCCGCCAATCGACGCGAACCAGGAGCGGAATGAATTCGTCTTGGCGGGTGCGCCAGAGCCACCAGGCCAAGGCGGCGAGCAGCAGCGCCAGGACGATCCGGGCCGGCATGCGGCGAAGCCGCGCACATGCCTGCGAGGTCCGGCCGACGGACAGCGCGGCCACGGCGGCGCCGTAAAAAAAACTCAGGAAATGGTAGTTGAGCGTCCCGGGCGCGCCGCAAAAGGCGATGCCGAGCCCGAAGCACGCCCCAAGGGCCACGGGGAAAAGCGGCCGGGCCAGCAGGGAGCGCCGGACGCCCGCCGCGGCCAGGGCGACGCAGACGAACGCGAAATACAGGTAGTAGTTCGCCTGGGAACTGATCTGGTAGACGAACGCGCCGAAGTTGTAGAGGTCGAGCAGGGCGACATGGCCGACGATGTCCCGCAGTCCCGCTCCGGAGTAGACGAAAGCCGGGATGCTCACCATGAGGTACAGCGGCAGGAAACGCCGGTAGCGCCGCCACAGCATGGCGAGCGGCCGCTGCGGGGTCGTGAGCAGCGCTTTGTACAGGAAATAGCCGCTCAGGATAAAAAGAAGGTCCATGGCCACGACGCCGGTGTACACGCCGGCAAGAAGCGCCTTGGCCGCGAGCCTTCCCGGAAAGCCGGCCCCGTCCGGGACATAGAAGCCGGTCTCCACGTAATTGGACAGGAAGGCGAGGTTGAAAAGGGCCAGGGAAGCCAGTCCCCGCAGGCCGTCCAGGGCGGGAACGCGGCTGTCCGCGGCAACAGGGGATGTCGTCATGGCCGCCTCGTGAAATAGGGACGCTCCAGGAACGCGAACAGGAACGTCGCCAGGGCCAGGCAGGTCGCGAGGCTGACGCCGTAGACCCAGACGAGGCTCCCGAAGCCCGAGGCGTCGCTGACGGACAAGGCGCGTCCCAGCGGCAGTCCCCAAGGCGCGTGGCTCATGAACAGGGAATAGCTGACGATGCCGAGCAGGCGCATGGGCGTCGCGCCCCAAACCGAGCGCCTGCCCGCCGCCTCCATGGCCAGCAGGCAGACGAGCAGCCCGGCGATGGCCAGGTCCAGGGCGGTGTAGAAGGCGAAGTTCCACCACCAGCCGGTGAAGATGGCGCGCTGGGTCGGGCCGTACCCCCAGAGGAAGGAGCAGCCCAGGATGCCGGCCAGGCAGACGGGCCAGGCCCGCCAGGGCGCGCCGGCGATGACGCGCCTTCCTCCCTCGCTGGCCAGCAGCATGCCGATGCCGATGCCGTAGAAAAAGCCCAGGAAGCGGACGTCGCAGTACACGCCGAAACGGCGCAGGAAAACGACGTTGGCCAGCAGCAGCACGCACAGGACGAGAAACGGCTTCGCTCCCCGGAAAAGAGGCACCCTGCCGAGCAGGATGAACCAGACCAGGGCGAGAAGGTAGAAATACATTTCGTAGGTCAGCGCCCAACTGACCGGATTGACGAAGGTGGTTTCCGGAAAGAGCTTGAGGAAGAAGATATTGTCTATGATCTGCCGTGTGCTGACGCTGCTGACGCCGAAGCACAGCGCCGGGATGCCAACGGCCAGAATGACCGGCAGAAGCCGTTTGTAGCGGGACAGGACGAAGGCCGGCGCGCTCGGCCTCTTGTGGACGATGGACAGGTAGGTGAGCAGGCCGCTCAGCATGAAAAAGACGTCCACGCCGACCAGGCCCGAGTGCATCGTCTTGACGAGGTGCCAGGGCAGGGAACCGGGCTCGAGAAAATAGTTCCGGTCGGCGTACTGGGCCAGGAAATGCGTGTTGAAGATCAGAAGCGCAGCCAGCCCGCGCAGGCCGTCCAGGGCGTGGTACCGCTTGCCGGCCAGGGGTGGGAACAGGTCGAAGAAAGTCAATGGCGTCTCCGGGTGCCCTGTGACAATGCGGCGCCATCGCTGTAGACCGGAAAGGGGGATTTATCAATGACCTGCGGCGGCGCCCCCCCCATGCCGCCCCTACCCGCGGACGGATGCGCGCCCCCGTTTTTCGGGGCTTGCGTCGAACCGTCTCCACCGACCCGGGCGAACGCCTCTTGAAATGCCCGCGCCCTCCCCGTATGGTCGCGGCGTTTCCGAAACCTTTCGACAAGGATTCCGCCCCGATCATGTCCCTTGTGGTCGTCGTGCCCTTTTACAACGAAGAACAGAACGTCCCGGCCTTCATGGACCGCCTGGCCGCCGCGGCCGCGGACATCGGCCTGGCCGGACTCGTGGTCGTGGACGACGGGTCCAGCGACGCCACCGTGACGTGCGTCACGCGGCGCGCCGAGACCTTTCCCGTCCCGGTGCGCCTGGTGCGCCTGTCGCGCAATTTCGGCCACCAGCCCGCCGTGCTCGCCGGCTGCGAGGCCGCCTGCGCCCTGGCCGAGGAATGCGGCGCGGACTTCGTCGGCGTCATCGACGGCGATTTGCAGGACCCGCCCGAGGACTTCCGGGCGCTCCTTGACGCCGCCGCGGACCAGGACGTCGCGTACGCCGTGCGCAGCGAACGCCACGACGGCGCGCTCATGCGCCACGGCGCGCCGCTTTTCTACCGCCTGCTGTCGCTCGGCGCGCATTTTCCCATTCCCCGAAACGCCGGCACCTTTTCGGTCATCCGCCTGCCCGTGTGCCGCATCATCGTGGATAACGCCGACGCCGACCCCTATTTCCCGGGCCTGCGCGCCTTTGTCGGCTTCCGCCAGAAGGGCGTGCCGCTGGAACGACAGGCGCGCGCCGCGGGCACCTCGCGCGTGGCGCTCACCGGCCTCGTGCGCCTGTCCGTGCGCGCCTTTTTCCTCTACTCCAACCTGCCGCTGCAACTGCTCTTCGCCAGCGGCGCGGCGCTGACGCTTTTCGCCGGGCTCGCCGGGGCATTGGTGACGATCCTTCGTCTACTCAAGCTCATCGACCCCACGGGCGTGACCACCATCATCCTGCTGCAACTCTTTTCGCTCGGCGTCATGGCCTTTTTCATCGGCATCGTCGCTTTCATGGTCGCCCGGGTGCGGGCCAACACCTCGCGGCAGCGCTCCTGGGTGGTGCTCGAGGCAACGACCCTGCCGGGCGGCGCTCCCAAGGACCGCACGTAAATGACCACGCCTCCGGCCAAACGGCCGCTCCAATCGCGTTTTCCCCGGCTCTGGCTGGCCTTCCAGTATCTGGCCTGCGGCTATTTCGACCGTGGCCGCTACATCCGCAAGCACTCCCACGGCCGCAGGCGCGTGCTCGAGATCGGCTGTTCGCTTGGCCTGGACAGCCGCCATTTCGCCCATGCCCCGTGCGACTTCCTCGGCGTGGACATCGACCCCGAGGCCATCGCCCACGCGAAAAAGACCCATGCCGGCCGGGCGCACATGCGTTTCGTCTGCATGGACCTTCATGACCTGGACGTGCCGGAAGGCGAGCGCTTCGATTTCATCCTGGTCAGCGGCGTGTGCCACCACGTGCCCACGGACAAGCTCGTGCCGCTGCTTGAAAAGGCGGCCACGCTCCTTGCTGCCGACGGCCGGCTGGTGGTCATCGACTATGCGCCGTCGGCGCGCCCCGGCTGGCTGGAGCGGTTTTTCCTGGACTACGACGAGGGGCGCGAGATCCGCTCCCGCGAAGCGCTGCTCGCGGTGCTCGACGCCGTGACGGGGCTCGAGATCGCCGAGCAGGAAATCTTCCGCAACGCCGCCTTCGTCTTGCCCTGGCCGACCATGGCCTACAAGTTCTGCATCGCCATGAAGAAAACCGACGCGGAGAAAGGCGCGCCATGACGCCGCGCGGCCCCGGCCTCGACCTGGGCGTGTCGCGCCTGGCCCTGGCGGCGCTGCTCGTCTTTTTCCTGGTCCATTTCACGGCCATCTGCCACATGCGCGGCGTGGACGACCCCCAAGGCTACGTTCTCAATACCTCCAAGTTCATCCCGGTCAACACCTACGAGGACGACGCGCAGGTTTCCATCGGCCACGCGCTCGGGCTCTTCGGGCCGGTCAAGGACACCTTTACCATCGCCACCAACTTCGGCGGGCCGCTGCTGCATGCCGCCAAGCCCGTCATGTGGGCGGCGTCGGCGCTCGACATCATCAAACTCTCGCCGGACAAGTATTTCTACGTCTCCTACCCGGACGAATTGCTGCGCATCTGGCAGGTCTTCGCCGTCTACAAGCTGTGCATCCTGCTTTTGCTGCCGCTTTCGCTCTACTGGATCGGCCGCAATTTCGCGGGCGAGGCCGCCGGAACGGTCGCGGCCTGGCTCGTTGCGGCCATGCCCTACGCCACGGCCTTCGAACTGCGCCTCAAGCCCGACGGCGTGGTGCTGACGCTCACGCTCCTGGTCGTCCTCAACCTGCTGGAATTTGCCCGCTCGGCGCGAAACCGCAACCTCTACGCCGCCGCGGTCCTCCTCGGGCTGGCCTTTTCCATGAAATTCACCCTGGCCACGGCGGTCTTTCTTTTTCCGCCGGCCCTGGCCGCCTGCTGGCGGCGGCGCGGCCAGCCGATTTTCTCGAAAGCCCACGCGCTTGTCGTCGGCAAGGCCGCGCTCGCGTCCGTGGCCGCCTTTTGCCTGGGCAACGTCCGCTTCCTGGAAAACCCGGCCATTTTCCTGGATTTCATCTTCCGCTACACCGCCATTCCCGAGACCACGGACGTGGCCAAGGGCTTTTTGCCCACATTTCTCTTTCGCATCCGCCACTTCGAGCCCTTTTACGGCCCGGCGCTGGGTGCCCTGGTCATCCCGGCCTGCCTGTATGCCGTCTGGCGCGTCATCGCCGCGCGCGGCCGGGTCACGGCGAATACGCTTCTGCTGCTGCTTTTCGCCCTCAATTTCCTTTACCTCTGGAAGGTCGCCCACAATCTTGTGGTCTTAAACCTCACCTACTATTACTATTCCCAGGCCGTACTCGCCCTGGCGCTGGTGGCGCTTCTGCTTGGCCGCCTCCTGGACGCGGCCGCGAACCGGCCGGCGCTGCGCCTGGCGTGCCTGGCCGGCGTGCTCGCCCTGGTCGGGGCGACGCTGTGGCAGCAGAAAAACGTGCTCGCCTACCTCTGCGGCCCCTCCACGCGCCAGACGGCCCACGCCTGGGTCGCGGACCACCTGCCCAAGGGGGCATCCGTGGGCCTGCCCCTGCCCCGGGACGCACGCCTGGGCTTTACCGGCCGCTACATGGTCGATCCGTTCGCCTACCGCATCGTGCCCCTGGGGCCGGATTTTTCCGGACTCGGCGCGGTGCGGCCGCAATTCGCCCTGACCGCGCGCATGAATCCGCTGGAAAAGACCCTCGCCGATCCGGCCTACGCACGCCTCGTCACCATCGACGACGCCGGCCACCTGCCCCGCGAGCCCTACAACTTCTACCAGGACGACATTTACGACGCTTTCCGCCTGAGGGACGGGAACGCGGAAAAGGTGCCCGCCGACGGCCCGGGCGCGTCCGAGGCCGCCCTGGGCGCGTTCTTGCGCGGCGACCCGGAACCCGACTTCACCGTGGCCAACGTGCAGGCCCTGGACCTCTTTCCCCAGAGCCTGGACCTCCTGCGCAAGACGCCGCGCACCGTGCTGCCCCTGCCGGGCGCGCTTTTCACCGCCGCCCTGCGCGACCCGGCCTCGCCGCCGACCTACCTGCACCAGATTCCGCCCGAGGTCCTCGCCTTGTGGGGGGTCAAGTACGTCCTTGCCCACGACGACGCGGCATTTAAAGATAACGTCCTCGCCGTCCCCGCCTACGGCCTGCGCCGGCTCGACGTGCCGGAGCTGGCCGCGTTTGCGGGCCGCATCGCGCTTTTCGCCAACGACGCCTACCGGGGGCAGGTCTTTTTCCTGCCCGACCCCGAACCCGGAAGCACGCGCGCGGCGGTGCGGCGCTACCTGGGGCTGCTTGCGCGCTTTCGCCTGAAGCCCTACGGCGAGCTCTACCCCGCAAAGGAGCTGGCCGCGTCCGGCGCGTCCCTGCTGCGCGTGCGCATGACCGTTTCCTGCACGGGGCCGACGGATCTTGTGCTGAAGGGCGGTGTGCGGCGCACGTCCGTGCTGCTCGGCCCGGGGATGCATGCCGTGGACCTGCCCTATGCCGTGGACCCCACGGCCGCGACAGCGCCCGGGGCCGAGGGCGCGGGCTACGAGCTCCATCCCGCCGCGCCG
>DQED01000071.1 GCA_003525525.1 Desulfovibrio sp. | reverse complement strand
CTCGAGGCCGCGCCGGCCTATGTACCTCCGGCGCAGATGACAACCATCGTCACCGAGCTCGACCGCTACGAATACCTTTTTAACGTGTCTGTCCGGGACGGCGTGCCCCTTCGCGAGGCCGACGCCGCCTGGATGGCTCGCTACGAGCAAACCGAGGAATACGCGGCCTGCGCGCGCCGGCGCTTCGAGCAGTTGCGCACGGTCTACGCGCGCCGCCGCATGGCCGCCAACGGGGGAGGAGACGCATGAAATCGGTTTTTGTGGAGACGGGCAACGTGACCGCATTCCGGCGGGCCGTGCTGACCGTCGAGGATACCGAACGCGGTCAGCCGGGCATCGTCGTTGCCTGGGGACAAGCCGGCCGGGGCAAGACCTTTGCCGCACGCAACAGCTACACCGAACGCGGTGGAGTGTTTCTGTCCGCCTGGGAGAATGAAACCCAGGCATCATTCCTGGGGCGTTTGTGCTTTGAGACGATCAAGGCGAAAGCCCCGCGCTCGGCCAGCGCCTGCAAAGTGAGCATCATCGACGCCCTGAAAACGCGCCGCGACCAGGGCCAGGTCGCTTCCATCTACATGGACGAGGCCGATCGGCTCGCCATCGGCCGCATCAACGACCTGCGCGACATCCACAACGAGACTGGTTGCGCCGTGATCCTTATCGGGGAGGAAGAATTGATCGGCCTCCTCTCCAACCAGCGCCGCATCTGGTCCCGTGTGACCCAGGAGGTGCCCTTTGGGCCGGTGGACGAGGCCGACGTCGCCGCTTTTGCTTTGGAGGCAGCCAATCTCGACCTGACGTCCGAGGCTTGCGCCATGGTCCGGGGCACCTCCGACGGCGACATGCGGCTTGTGCGCAACATGGTGCAGCTCCTGGAGCAGGCCGCCAAGGCCCGGGAAACCAATCGCGCCGACGCGGCCATGGTGAAAGCCATACAGAAGCAACGGTCCTGGAGGCGGGGATGAGCGGAACACTGCAACGCATGGCCTCCGAAGGCATCATCACTGCGGAAACGATCCGCTCGGCCATCGTTGGCCTGGTCGAGAACGGAGCCGAGTATGTGACTCCGGTTCTGGTTCGCGAAGCCCTGGGGTTGAAGGGGGACGACCCGCGCGTGCGCTGTGCCCTGCGCGACATGGTGAAACGCAGGGAGCTGGAGCGCATAGAGAAAGGCAAATATCGGTACAACCCGGCCGCCCGGGATGAAAGCCGTCGTGACTCCGAATTCTATCCGCGCATCTGGCGGGCCATCCGATCGGACAAGCCGGGTTTTACGCTCCAGGACATCGCCCTGGTGACTCGCGTCAGCTATTCGCATGTTCGCAAGTATGCAAATTTCTTAGAAGAGGCCGGCTATCTGGCCCGCTACGGCATGGCTGGCCCGCGTCGCAAATGGCGGGCCACCCGGCTTGCCCAGGACACGCCCGAAGCGCCCTATCCACCCCGGAAGATCAAGGACCCGTTCGAACGGGAAAAGAACTTGGCCTTGGGCTTGGTGCAGGCGTTCTTGCTGCGTGACCCCTACCAGCCCCTTGTACGGGGCAAAATCGTCGAGAACTGCCGGGCTATCCTGGCCCGGTTCGAGAAGGAGGACCAGGATGCAACAGCTTAGGGAGGTGCTCGCCGACCTCATGGCCGTGGACGAATTGTCCGACGTCCAGGCCATCAAGGCGCGCGTGATCGTGGCCCGGACGAACCTGCGCCGGGTGATCCAGCAAATGGGGCTGCCCACGGCCAGGGTGGTCGGCCTCGGCGAAAGCAAGGAGGTGCCTCGTGGCTAGAACGAAACCGAAGGTGCTGGTGCTGGCGGACCTCAAGGAGGCGGACGCGGCCCTGGCCGAACTGGCCGGCATCAAGCGCGATCTGGCCGCCCTGGAAGGCGTCATGAACGAGTCCATCGACGCCATCAAGGCCGAAGCCAAAGCCCAGTCCACGCCGCTGGCCACCCGCATGAAGGACCTGGAAACGGCCCTGACCAACTTCGCCGTGGCGCGCAAGGATGACCTCTTCCCCAAAAAGAAGTCCCTGGAACTGACCTTCGGCGCGCTCGGTTTCCGCCAGTCCACCAAGCTCAAGACTTTGGTGAAGTGGACCTGGAAGTTGGTCCTGGAGCGGCTCCAGGCTCTGGCCGCCGATCCCGAAGGGACACCATTCCGCGAGGCCATCCGTACCAAGGTCGAGGTGGACAAGGAAGCCATGCGCGATTGGCCGGAAGAACGGCTTGCGGCGGTCGGCGTCCACAAGGTGGCCGAGGACGAATTCTTCTACGAACTCAAGGCCGAAGCGATCAAGGAGGTGGCGGCGTGAACGGGGACCGTTGGCATCACTGCCTGCGTTGCGGGCATGTGGGCACCCGGCCGTCCCTGGATGAGGGGCAGCCGGAGGCCCCGGTCTGCGCCTGCTGCGGCTCCTACGAAATCGAGCCCTGTGCGGCTCCCGCTGGGGGCAGGTCCGTGTCCTGGCGTGCGCTCTTAAATGCCGAAACCCAGGTGCTCTACTGGAAGGGGAAAGCGGAAAAGCTCTCGTCGCTGATTACCAGGGCCGCATCGGACGGGGGCATGGCTGCGGACTACGTCAAAGAAGTCCAACGGATACAAGCTGGAAGCATCTAATCCAAGAGGACGGCATCATGACCAAGGCGGAACTCATCGAGAATATCAAGGCGAAGCTGGCGGACAATCCCAACACCAAGCACATCCACGAAAAGACGATCATCGCCGCCGTGCTTGACGCGCTGGGCACGGTAACCGGCACGGCTCTGGCCAGCGGCGGCGAGGTGCCGCTTCCGGGCATCGGCAAGTTGAAGGGGAAGCCGCGCGCGGCGCGCCGGGGGCGCAACCCCAGGACCGGCGCGGCCATCGACATCGCCGCCCACATGGGCGTGAAGTTCGAACCCGGCAAGGCGTTGGTCGATGCGCTGAAGGGGGTGGCGGCGTGAGTATCGTTATCCGCACTGACGAGGAGATCGAAGAACTTCAAAACCAATCTGCCGAAGCCCTTGATGATGGAAGCGCCTGCGCCAGTTTGGCCATGGAACTCTTGGATTGGCTTACGGATAGGGACGCACCGAAACCCCAGTTTGTTTAATGCGAAACCGCCCTGCGGGGCGGTCGTCCAGGCGTGGCGGCCTGGGCCTGACGAGCAGCCGAGGGAAAGCGTATGGCAACACAGTCGTGGACTCCGAAACGTGCGGCGGCCAAGTCACGGCGCAAGATCGAGGCAATGCGAAAGTTGTTCCTGGGTGTCGCTTATATATGGGGCGATGAAGATAACTACATCGTGTTGCTTGTCGACAAGGCTCTTTCGTCGCTCGACGAACTGAAAGAGGCCATCGCCGAGGCTGCCGGGGGAGATGCGTCATGACCGACCGCTTTTACGCAGACGACAAGGCCGTGCGGGGGCGTGCCGGTATTTTTGACCGGACCAAAGGGAATCGTCTCGTCTGCTTTTTCTTCCCCGATCCTGACAACACCGACGCCGCGCCGGCCATGGCCAGGGTATGTGCTGACGCTCTTAATGCCGCTGTGACCAAACGGGGAGGCAGCCGTGCAAAAGGGTGATGTTGTTCTTTCCAGACGCCACACAGGTTTGATCCGGCTGGTGGTCGT
>DQED01000019.1:995-4675 GCA_003525525.1 Desulfovibrio sp. | reverse complement strand
CGCCGCCGCGCCGAGCAGCACGATGTTGGCGGCCTTGGCCGTGCCGGCCTGTTCGGCGAGGCTGATGGCGGGCACCATGACCACGCTTGCGGCGAACCCCCGGGCCGTATCGAGGACGGCCTCGAGCGGCGGGTAGCATTCCCGCCCGAGGCACACGCCCACGGGCTGGATGGCCTCGGCGTTGCTGACGACGTGACCGCCGCGCTTAAGCATCGGCAGGGCGCGCAGGGTCTCCAGCAGCTCGAACCCGAGCAGCACGTCGGCCTCGCCCTGGGAGATGCGGGCGCTTTTGTAGCCGCCGATCAAGAGCGTCGATTCCACCACGCCGCCGCGCTGGGCCATGCCGTGGATCTCGCCCGAGGTGACGGGCAGCCCGGCGTCCAGGGCGGTGCGGGCGAGAAGGGTGGTGGCGGTCAGGGTTCCCTGGCCGCCGACGCCGGTGAGGAAGATGCGGGCGCGGTTCATCGGGCCTCCTTCTTGCCGGGCTTGATCGCGGCGGAAAGCTGCACGCAGTACATGCAGCCGTCGCACTGTTCTTCGTTGATGGTGAACACCCCGGCTTCCATGGCGAAGGCCGGGCAGGCCAGGTTGTCCCGCACGGCGAGGCAGGTTCCGGGATCGCCGACGACCCGCGCGGGCGGGGTCTTCTTGGCCTGGCCCACACGCCTGGCGTGGATGGGGCAGGGGTATTCGGCCACGAGCACGCGCGGGCCTTTTTGCGCGGCAAACGCCTGCAAGGCGGCGACGGTGGCCTTGTGGTTGAGCGGATTGACCTTGACCGGCTCGATGCCGCAGGCCCGGATCAGTGCCTGCAGGTCCACCGGATTGGGGTTTTCGCCGAAGATGGTGGTGTCCACCCCGGGGTTGGGCTGGTGGCCGGTCATGGCCGTGGTGCGATTGTCGAGGATCACGACCAGGATGTCGTGGTTATAGGCCACGGCGTCGATGAGGCCCGTGATGCCGGAATGGAAAAAGGTCGAGTCGCCGATGAACGCCACCACGGGTTTGCCCGAGGCCCGGGCGAAGCCCGCGCCCGCGGAGATGGACGAGCCCATGCACAGCAGGAAGTCGGCGGCGCGAAACGGCGGCAGGAAGCCCAGCGTGTAGCAGCCGATATCCGAGGAATAGACCGCGTCGTCGCCGAAGACCTCGCGCACGGCGTAGTAGGCGGCGCGGTGCGGGCAGCCGGCGCAGAGGTTGGGCGGGCGTTTGGGCAGGTCGCCGGGCACGGCCAGGGTGTCGGCGGCGGGCGTTTCGCGCCCGAGCACGGCGTTGACCGCGGCACGGACGTTGGTCGTGGCGTATTCGCCGCGCCGGGGCAGATGCCCGCCCTTGCCGATGATGGCGACGCTGATGCCGCGCTTTTGCGCCAGCGCCCGGATCTCGTTTTCGAGCACGGGTTCGAGCTCTTCGACGATGACGACCGTGCGGCATTTGCCGAGGAATTCGGCGATGCGGTTTTCGGGCAGCGGATAGGTCATGCCCAGTTCCAGCACGCGCACCGTGCCTTCCAGACCGTCCTCGGCGAGCACGTCGCTTAAATAGTTGCGGGCCACGCCCGAGCAGACGAAGCCGATGTCGCCCTGGCCGCGCTCGGTGTTGTAGGGCGAGGCCTCGGCTTTTCCCCGGGCGGTTTCGAGCACGCCGAGCAGGCGTTCATGCATGGGCCGCGCCGAGGCCGGCAGGGGCACGAACTTGGCCGGATTCTTGACGAAGGGCTTTGGCGCGACGTCGCGCGGCAGTTCGCCGGCGACCACCGGGCCGCGCACGTGGTTGATGCGCGTGGTGGTGCGCAGCATCACGGGCGTTTCGAGCTCCCGGGAAAGGGTCAGGGCGTCGCGGGCCATGTCCTTGCATTCCTGGGCCGTGGCCGGCTCGAAGCAGGGCAGGCCGCCGAGGCGCGCGTAGATGCGGTTGTCCTGTTCGTTTTGCGAGGAGTGGCAGCCGGGGTCGTCGGCGGAGAGCAGAACCAGCCCGCCCGGGGACGAAACGTAGGCCAGGGTCATGAGCGGGTCGGCGGCCACGTTGACGCCGACGTGCTTCATGGTGACGAGGCAGGGCAGCCCGGCCAGAGTCGCGCCGCCGGCCACTTCCAGGGCGACCTTCTCGTTGACCGAATACTCGAAATAATACGGCGCGCCCTGGGACAGCCTGAAAAAGGCGTCCGGCACTTCCGAGGACGGCGTGCCGGGGTAGCAGGTCACGAACCGGACCCCGCCTTCCAGCGTTCCCCTGACGATGGCCTCGTTGCCGAGCAGCAGCAGGGTCTCGCCCGCGGCCGCGGTCAAAAGCTCTTTACCCACGAAAAACCTCCGACAAAGAGCGGAACGCCCGCACACATCCGAGAAAGCGTCGCAGCGCAAAACCGGCCCGCGCCGCAGGATAGCGGCGGAAGCAAGAGTGCCGCGCCTGCGGTGGCCGCACGAACGGAATGCAGGCGTCCCGTACTCGCGTACGTATTAGTCCCGGAAAACGCCGTCGCCTTTTCCGGAAGCGTCCTCTTATCCCTTGCCCTTGGCTGCCTTGCTCTTGATGGCTTCGATGCGGGTGTCGATGTAGCCGGCGTTTTGCACGTGGCCGTCGGCCTTCATGCGCTCGAAGGCGGCAAGGGCCTTGTCCCACGCGCCGGCAGCCTCGGCCGCGACGGCGAGCTGGCGGTCCACGGTCATGGCAAAGGGCTTGGGCGCGGAAACAGAAAGGGTTTCGAGTACTTCCACGGCCTTGGCGTCCTGGCCGGCCTTGGACAGCGCGGCGGCATAGCCAAGCCCGGCCACGGTCTTCATGCCGGCCGGGGCGGTCTTGGAAACGGCGTCCCAGGCGGCCGCCGCCTTGGTAAAATCGCCCATGTCCGTTGCGGTCTGGGCGGCGGCCAGCCAGATGCCGTCGCGGGCGCCGGCCGGGGCGCTTTCCGCCAGGGCTTCCAGGGCGGCCAGGCGTTCGGCCCCTTTCTTGGCCAGGATGATGGAACCCAGTTCGGTTTCGGCCTTTTCCACCTGGCTTTTCTGGTACGCGCCGTACAGGGCGTAGCCGCCGGCTGCGGCCACGACGACCAGGACGCCGGCCAGGGTCTGTTTCCAGTAAAGCAGGGGAAGTTGCAGGAGAGAGGTGGGATCGGTCCGGTTGGAACCGGCGGATTGCGACGCATTGGTGTCGGTCATGAAATACGCCTCCGAAGCGCAAGGATACATGAAAAAGAGCGACACAGATAAGCACAAAGCCCTGGGCGTGTCAAAAGGGACGCGCGGCGAAGGATGTTCGGGACGCGGAGAAGAGGGCTCAACGCGCTTCGGGTCGCGGCGCGGCGTCCAGGGCGGCGTGGGCCATGGCCGCAAACGTCGCGGGGTCGAGCCTGTTGGCGCGCGAACACCGTGCGCGGACACGCCGCTGGCGTCGTCGTGTTTCCGGTGATGATTGCAGGAGGAAAAAACGAACATGTTCCGCGCAAGCGCAGAAATCCCACACGGCCAGAGGCCGTACGGAAACCCGGGCGGGTCGAAATGGGATGCCCGGAAAGCGGCCGGCAGCGGGAGCGGGGCGCGTTACGCGGCGGACTTTTTGGCCGCCTCGATCCTCTGCTCGATGAGCGCCTTGGCCCGCATGGCCAGTTGGGACACGTCGGGCTTGGAAATCTGGTCGTCCGCGCCCACGGCCTCGCCCTTGTGGCGCAGCTTGTCGGTGAT
>DQED01000019.1:702-959 GCA_003525525.1 Desulfovibrio sp. | reverse complement strand
CCGTCCATGGCCGGCATTTCGATGTCGGCGACCATGACGTGCACGTAATCGGAGAGCGGACGGTTTTCGCCCTCGGACTTGCCCTTGATCTGCATGAGCAACTCGAACGCCTCACGGCCGTTCTGCACGGCGGTGACGTCGAAGCCGGCCTTTTGCAGCAGGTCCTTGAGCATCTCGCGCACGAGCACGGAGTCGTCGGCGACCAGGGCGCGGTAGCGGCTGGCGGCGTTCCACTCGATGCTCATGTCCAGGCGCAG
>DQED01000019.1:388-567 GCA_003525525.1 Desulfovibrio sp. | reverse complement strand
AATTCCGTGACGATGACCTTGGGCGAAGCCGTTTCCTGGCGGATCTTGTCGAGCCATACGGAAAGATCGACAAGCGGAATGATGTGGTTGCGCAGGTTGAACGCCCCGAGCACGCTCGGGTGGGACACCTCGGGCATGCCCGTGACCTTGGGCAGACGGATGATCTCCAGGACCTTGGC
>DQED01000019.1:0-321 GCA_003525525.1 Desulfovibrio sp. | reverse complement strand
TCCAGCTCGTTGGTGCCGGCTTCAAGCAGAATGTTGGTCTGGGACATGGAGGTCTCCCGGCGTCGGGCGGTTGGTCAAAACGATTCCAGCACCTTCTGCACACGGTCAATTATTGTCTTGGGGGTTGAAGCCCCGGCTGTCAAGCCGATTGTGCGCTTGCCCGCGACCATGTCCGACGTCAGTTCGTCGGCGGTCTCCACGTGCACGCAGTCCGTGCCCGCGGTCCGGGCCACCTGCGCGAGCCGGCGGGTATTGCCCGATTCCCGCCCGCCGACCACGACCATGAAGTCCACGAGCGCGGCCATGTCCATGGCCTCCTGC
>DQED01000337.1:3596-3806 GCA_003525525.1 Desulfovibrio sp. | reverse complement strand
CGACCGCCGCATGTATCGCCAGGATGTCGCCGGTTCCAAGGCCCATGCGCGCATGCTGGCCAAGCGCGGCGTGCTTGCAAGCGACGAGGCCGAACGCATCGTGGCCGGTCTCGACCAGGTGCTCGACGAGATCGAGGTCGGGGCGTTCCCCTGGCGCGTGGAGTTCGAGGACGTCCACATGAACGTGGAGCAGCGCCTGACCGAACTGAT
>DQED01000337.1:0-3575 GCA_003525525.1 Desulfovibrio sp. | reverse complement strand
GCAACGACCAGGTGGCGCTCGATTTCCGGCTCTACGTCGCCGAAAGCCTGGAGACCTGGGCGCGGCTCGCCTGCGACCTCATCGGCGTGTTCGTCAAGCGGGCCGAGGAGCACAAGGCGACGCTTTTGCCCGGCTGCACGCATTTGCAACCGGCTCAGCCCGTAAGCCTCGCCCAGCATCTGCTCGCCTACGC
This sequence comes from Desulfovibrio sp., assembly GCA_003525525.1. Classification (GTDB taxonomy): domain Bacteria; phylum Desulfobacterota; class Desulfovibrionia; order Desulfovibrionales; family Desulfovibrionaceae; genus Solidesulfovibrio. The sequence continues at coordinate 3,382 of DQED01000337.1, read as the reverse complement.
CTGGATGCTGAAGCGCGACTGCGAGCGCATGGACGACGCGCTCCGGCGCGTCAAGGTCTCGCCCCTTGGCGCGGCGGCCCTGGCCGGCACCACCTATCCGCTCGATCCGGGCATGGTGGCGCGCAGCGTCGGTTTTTCCCATGCCTTCGCCAACAGCATGGACGCCGTGTCCGACCGGGATTTCGTGCTGGAGGCGCTTTTTTGCGCGTCGCTCGTCATGGCGCACCTGAGCCGCTTTTGCGAGGAGATCATCCTCTGGGCCAACCCCCGCTTCGGGTATGTTGCCCTGCCCGACGCCTACGCCACGGGCTCGAGCATCATGCCGCAGAAGAAGAATCCCGACGCCGCCGAACTCATGCGCGGCCGTGTGGGACGGGTTTACGGCGATCTCGTCAGCCTGCTCACGGTGGTCAAGGGCTTGCCCCTGACCTATAATCGCGACCTCCAGGAAGACAAGGAACCCTTTTTCGACGCCGACGACACCGTGCGCGCGAGCCTTCGCGTCATGGCCGGCATGCTCGGCGAACTGGCGTTTCGCCCCGAGCGCATGCGCGAGGCCCTGGCCCAGGGCTTCCTCAACGCCACGGAGTTGGCCGACTATCTCGCGGCCAGGGGCGTGCCCTTCCGCGAGGCGCACCATATCACCGGCCGGGCGGTCGCCTACGCCGAAGCGGCGGGCAAACCCCTCGAGCAATTGACGCTGGAGGAATTGCGTGTATTTTCCCCGGCGATGGACCAGAATGTTTTCGAGGCCCTGCGGTATGAAACCGCGGTGGCCCGCCGCAATGGACCCGGCGGCACGGGTCCGGAATCCGTGACCACCCAGATGGCGGAACTCTCGAGATGGCTTCAAAAACGCTAAACCTCCAGCTTGCCTGCCTTTCGGCCATCAGCGGCGTCATCGACAAGGCGCTGGACCTGGAGCAGTCGCTCCAGAACATCCTGCGCATCCTGGCCGAAAAGCTCTCCATGAAGCGGGCCACCATCACCCTGGTGGACCGTTCCACGGGCAAGCTCGTCATCAGCGTTTCCCAGGGCCTTTCCGCCGAGGAGAAAAGCCGGGGCGTCTACGGACTGGACGAGGGCGTCACCGGGCTCATTTTCCAGACCGCGAAGCCCTATGTCGTGCCGGACATCCGCAACGAGCCGCTCTTCCTGGACAAGACGCAGTCGCGCATGATCGAGCGCGACCGCATCTCCTTCGTCGGCGTGCCCATCATCCTGCACGGCCAGGCCATCGGCGTGCTCAACGTGGACCGGCTTTTCGGCGACGAGGTGGATTACGAGGAGGACGTGGCCTTTCTGACCGTCGTGGCCACGTTGATCGCGCAGTTCATGAGCCTCAACCAGAAGTTCGAGGCCAAGGTCGAGACGCTGCGGCGCGAAAACGTGTCGCTCAAGTACAAGCTCTCCCAGGAGACGCAGGGGCTTTACATCGTCGGCAAGAGCCTGGCCATGGCCGACGTGCAGCGCCAGATCGAGAAGGTCGCGCCCACGCGCGCCACGGTGCTGCTGCTTGGCGAATCCGGCACGGGCAAGACGCTCATCGGCCGCATCATCCACGACCTGTCCGAGCGCAAGGATTTCCCTTTCATCAAGGTCAACTGCGCCTCCATTCCGGAGAACCTCCTGGAATCGGAACTGTTCGGCTACGAAAAGGGCGCGTTCACCGGCGCGGACCAGACCAAGCCCGGCCGGTTCGAGGAAGCCAACAAGGGGACGCTGTTTCTCGACGAGATCGGCGAGCTGCCGCTGGGGTTGCAGGCCAAGCTCCTGCGCGTGCTCCAGGACAAGGAATTCGAGCGCCTGGGCAGCAACAAGACGCGCCAGGCCGACGTGCGCATCATCGCCGCCACCAACAAGGACCTGGCCTCACTGGCCGAGGAGGGCTCCTTCCGCCCCGACCTCTACTACCGGCTCAACGTCTTTCCGCTCAACGCCCCGCCGCTTCGCGAGCGCAAGGAAGACATCCCCTCGCTCATCATCCATTTCCTCAACAAGGTTTCCAAGGAATACGCGCGCAAGCTCACCTTTTCCACCGAGGCCCTGGCCGTGCTCAAGGAGTACGACTGGCCGGGCAACGTCCGCGAGATGGAAAACCTGGTCGAGCGGCTGGTGATCCTTGCCGAGAACGAGCGCATCGACGCCGACCTCATCCGCCCCTACCTGACCATCCCGGCCCGTGACGACGCCGCCCACGGCGAGGACGGGGAAGGGGAGGGCGCGCCGTCGCTCAAAAGCCTGGAAAAGTCCGTCATCATCGACGCCCTGCGCCGCAGCGGCGGCATCCAGCACAAGGCCGCCAAGGAACTGGGCATCACCCCCCGCCAGATGGGCTACCGGGTCAAGAAGTTCAATCTCGAATCCCTGGTCGCCGTGCAGCGCGTCAAGAGCCGCTGACGGCCTTCGGCCCGCATCCCCGGCGCTCGCGGCGCACTGCGGCAGCCCGCGCGCAAAGCGCTTGCGGGCAGGGTCGAAACGGCTTATTCCTTCCGGGTTCGAGACCTTTCCACGCCACCTCTTACCACCAGACGCACGCCATGCCCAAACGGACGGACATCAAGAAAATCATGATCATCGGCTCGGGGCCCATCGTCATCGGTCAGGCCTGCGAGTTCGACTATTCCGGCTCCCAGGCCGCCAAGGCCCTCAAGGAAGAAGGCTATGAGGTGGTCCTGGTCAACTCCAACCCGGCCACCATCATGACCGACCCGGAGCTGGCCGACCGCACCTACATCGAACCCATCGAGCCCGGCACCGTGGCCCGCGTCATCGCCCGGGAAAAGCCCGACGCCCTCCTGCCGACCCTCGGCGGCCAGACAGGCCTCAACACCGCCGTGGCCCTGGCCGAATCCGGCGTCTTGGCCGAGCACGGCGTGGAACTCATCGGCGCGTCCTTGAACGTTATCAAGAAGGCGGAGTCCCGCGAACTTTTCCGCGAGGCCATGGAAAACATCGGTCTCATCATTCCCCAAAGCGGCATCTGCCACACCATGGACGACGTGCGGGAGTGGGGCAAGCGCATTCCGTTCCCCATCATCGTGCGCCCGGCCTACACGCTCGGAGGCACGGGCGGCGGCGTGGCCTACAACATGGAAGACCTGGAGAAGATTTCCGCCGTGGGTCTGGCCGCCAGCATGAAGAGCGAGATCATGCTCGAACGCTCGGTGCTCGGCTGGAAGGAATTCGAGCTCGAGGTCATGCGCGACCGCGCCGACAACTGCGTCATCATCTGCTCCATCGAGAACATCGACCCCATGGGCGTGCACACCGGCGACTCGGCCACGGTCGCGCCGATCCAGACGCTCACCGACGATGAATACCAGAAGATGCGCAACGCCTCGCTCGCCATCATGCGCGAGATCGGCGTCGAGACCGGCGG